>JAZFTN010000001.1:0-6782 GCA_036446715.1 Acidimicrobiia bacterium
GGGAGTCCACTACTACGACCCACCCAACATGACCTACCCGTTCGGCACCTACATCGTTGTCGTGGACGTCGATCCGGAAACTGGCCAGTGGAACGTGAGACGCATGGTCGCTGTCGACGACTGTGGTGTGAAGATCAATCCGATGATCGTCGAAGGCCAGATCCAAGGGGGTCTCACCGAGGGTTTCGCCATCTCATCCATGCAGCACATCACTTTCGATGAGACTGGAAACTGCCTGGGTTCCACCTTCATGGACTATCTGGTTCCCACCGCATGGGAGACACCGCGGTTCGAACTGGGTGAAACCGTCACACCATCACCACACCATCCGATAGGCGCCAAAGGTGTGGGCGAGTCAGCGACGGTCGGATCTCCAGCGGCGTATGTCAACGCAGTGGTTGACGCTTTGCAGCACATGGGGGTCCAAAATGTCGAGATGCCCATGACGGCAGACCGCGTCTGGCATGCGATGCAGGAGGCAGACGGGGGATGAACCGGGAGCTGTTGGAGCTGGCCGGCGAACTGAGTCGGCAGCACCAGCCGTTCGTCACCGCCACCGTTGTCTGGGCACGCGGGCCCTCATCCGGAAAGATCGGCTCGACTGCGCTGATCATGCCAGATGGATCCAAGGTTGGCTGGATCGGGGGAGCCTGTGCCGAGCCCGTCGTGCTCCGCGAGGCGCTTGAAGCCCTCGGTGACGGCAAGCCGCGCTTGCTCTTCCTTGGAACAGACGCAGACATCGAGGCCGTTGGGCGACCAGATGTCATCACGGTGCCGATATCGTGTACTTCCGAAGGGGCATTGGAGGTCTATCTGGAGCCGGTTTTGCCACAGCCGCATCTTCTCGCAGTTGGCTCATCGCCGGCCGTCCACACCCTGACGGCCCTCGCATCTGCACTTGATTGGCGGGTCGCTGTCGTCGACGACGGCGGCTCCAGCTCTAACCACCCCGACGCCGACGAGGTCGTGACAACGATCTCGATGCCCGACGACGTCAGTCCCTCAACGATGATCGTCATTGCCACACAGGGCCATTACGACGAGCCGGCGCTCGAGGCCGCTCTGCAGACAGACGCCGGCTACATAGGACTTGTCGCATCGGCCCGGCGGGCCGAAACCGTCCTCGGCTACCTCGCCGACCGGGGTGTTGGCAGTGACCAACTGAAGAGGGTGGTGTCACCGGCAGGGATCGATCTTGGACATGTGACACACAGAGAGATCGCAGTGGCGATCCTCGCCGATCTCGTGCGTCGGCGGGCAGCCGGTGAACTGGAGGCAGGACCGGTCAATGGCTCCAATGCCCATATTGCCGTCGACCCCGTGTGTCACATGGAGGTGGAAGTCGCCACGGCTCGGTGGATAGCTGAGCACGATGGCGAGACTTATTACTTCTGCGCCCCAGGATGTAAAGCAGCTTTTGAGAAGACTCCGGTTGATTTCGTCTCAGCCTGAGGAGAAGCTGCACCGGGTCGACCACTCACTTCAGGACATCAAAAGCCCTCGGCTAGCGTGAGTCGTCCATCGACCATTTGGATCAAACATGAGAAGTCAACTCGAACTCCGGAATCGCTGGATTGCAGAAGGCAAGGAAGTTGCCGTGGCCACTGTGATCAGGGTGCACGGCAGCGCGCCCAGACCCGAGGGTTCCAAGTTTCTCGTTTCGTCGACCGGCGACATGGAGGGGTCCGTCAGTGGAGGCTGTGTCGAAAACGATGTCTTTCTCCATGCCCAGGAAGTGATTGAGAGCGGTCAACCAAAGATCGTGACGTATGGCATTGCCGACGAGGACGCCTTTGAGGTCGGTATGGCTTGCGGGGGCACGATCGACGTCTTCATCGAGATCTGGTGAGCGAAGCCCTAACGGCCATCCAGGAGGTCCTCGACGCCGAGCAGTTCGGATCGGTGATCACTTTCGTCGACGGACCCTCCATCGGCACCAAGGTGGTCCTCGATGCAGACGGAAAACCCATTGCCGGTGAGCTACCTGCAGAGGCTGCGCAGCATGTGACCGAAGATGCACTGGTGCTGATGAACCATGAGCAGAACCGGGCAATGACGTATGGGGAACACGAGGTGTTCTTCGAGACTCTTGCTCCCCCGCCCGACCTGTTGATATTCGGTGCCGTTCACGTCGCCCAAGCCCTGACCGCTTTCGCCACCCGGATGGGGTACCGGGTAACAGTGGTCGACTCGCGAGCAGCCTTTGCGACCGAGGAGCGTTTTCCGGAGGCCAAAGCCGTTCTCAAGGGCTGGCCCGCGGATCTGATGGACCAACTCAACTTCGATCGGAGGACCTGGGTCGTGATCCTGTCCCACGACACCCGGCATGAGACGCCGGTCCTGGAGGCGGCCCTCAAGAGCGAGGCCCGGTACATAGGGGCGATGGGGAGCAGACGGACCCACAAACTCAGAGTGGAGCGGCTACAAGGGATGGGATTCTCGGAAGAGGACACAGCTCGCATCCGGGGACCGGTTGGTCTGGATATCGGAGCTGAATCTCCGCAAGAGATGGCTGTCTCGATTCTCGCCGAGATGACAATGATCAGATACGGAGCCGGTACCGGCATGTCACTTCATGGCACCACGGGCCGGATTCACAAGCAGCGACCCGAAGACTCCTAGAGCTCTATCTAGCCTCTCAATTGTGACAACCAAGGATGACGCTCTCCGCGCCGACATCCGCCGGCTGGGCAACCAGCTCGGCGAGGCCCTTATTCGACAACACGGGCAAGAGCTTCTCGATCTGGTTGAGAGGGCGCGCTCCCTTGGCAAGTCGTCGCGGCGTGGCGGCAGCACCGAGGCCACGGCAGAATTGCACGAGCTTCTCTCGGATCTGCCCATCGAAATGGTTATCCCCCTGGTCAGGGCGTTCACCACCTATTTCTATCTCGCCAACGTCTCCGAGCAGGTTCACCGCGCCGATGAGCTGGCGCCAGATGAGAGATACCTACGGTCGACCGTCGACCGGGTCATCGAAGCCGGGCTCGACCAGGATCTGGTCGACGAGGTTCTCGCCCGTTTCGAGGTCAGACCCGTGTTCACCGCGCATCCCACCGAGACCGCGCGACGCAGCATCCTCACCAAGACCAACGCACTGGCTCAACTGATCGAAACCCGACTCGAGACGGACAACCCGGACCAACTAGGGTCGATAGACAGACGATCGGCCGAGCTCATCGACCAGATCTGGCTCACGGATGAGCTTCGGCTGGAACAACCCAATGTGGTCGACGAAGCGAGATCCGCTCTCTACTACCTGGTCGCCCTGGCCGAAGAGGTTCTTCCGGTCGTCTCGGAGACGATCGCGACACAGTTCGCGCGTCTTGGGGCTGATTCGAGCTCGGTGCCGCTCAAATTCGGCTCGTGGGTGGGTGGCGACCGGGACGGAAACCCTGGCGTCTCTCCGAAGACGACACTTGAGACTCTGGCCCTTCAACACGATCGTGGCCTCACCTATCTCATCTCCCTCATCGAGGAGCTATCCAATGAGCTGTCGATCTCCAACCGTCTCGCACCGATAAGTGTCGGGCTGGAACAATCACTCGAGGTCGACGGGGAACATCTGCCTGACATCTGGCAGCGGGAGAAAAGACGGACCGCAGGCGAGCCATATCGTCTCAAGTGCTCGTACATTCATGCCCGCCTGGTCAACAGCAGAGAGCGAATCCTCTCGGGAAGGCCCCGCGACCAGGTCTCCGGCTATCTGCACCCCGATGAGCTGACCACCGATCTCGACCTCATGGCGGAGTCGCTGAGCCAGGCCAAGGGACAACTGATAGCTGAGGGATCGGTGGCTAGGGTTCGTCGAGCCGTCGTCACCTTTGGCTTCCAGATGGCAACACTCGATATCAGGGAGCACTCCCAGAAACACAGGGCCGCCGTTGAGGAACTGTTCGACACGGTGTCGATCGATCTCAAGGCCATGGGGGGCAACCAACGTCTTCAAGTCCTCTCCGATGAGCTTGCCGGCGCCCGACCTCTTTCCAGCACCACAACAGAGCTCTCGGCTGAAGTGGGCAAGACTCTTGGGGTGTTCCGGGCCATCCGCGAGGCCAAGTCTCGCTACGGGCAACAGGTAATCGAGAGCTACATCATCTCGATGACCGAAACCCCGGTCGACGTTCTCGAAGCTGCAGTGCTGGCCCGGGAAGCGGGGCTCATCGATCTCGAGCGTGGGATCGCCGACATCGGGATTGTGCCTCTCGTAGAGACAATCGACGACCTCAAGGCCTCGGGCCTGCTGCTCGACAATCTTCTCCACAACACCCAGTACCGCCGTCTGGTGTCACTGCGGGGTGACACCCAGGAGGTCATGCTCGGCTATTCCGATTCCAACAAGGTTGGGGGAATCGCTGCGTCCCAGTGGGAGATATACAAGGCACAGAAGGTCATGCGCTCCGTCGCCGAAAAGCACGGGGTCAAGCTACGACTCTTCCATGGTCGTGGCGGCACGATTGGTCGTGGTGGTGGCCCGACCCATGCCGCGGTACTGGCGCAGCCGTTTGGCACAGTCGATGGCTCGATCAAGATAACCGAACAAGGAGAGGTCATCTCGGAAAAGTACGGCAACCCGGGCATCGCCGCCCGAAACCTCGAGCTGATGGTCGCCGCAGTCCTCGAGAGCTCACTGCTCCATCGGAAATCGCGTCGACCCTCAGAAACACTCGACCGTTGGACCGAGGCAATGGACTGTCTTTCGTCGGAGGCTTACACCGCCTATCGAAGGCTCGTTGAAGACGACAGCCTGGTCCCCTACTTCCTCTCCTCCACACCGGTCGAGGAGCTGGGAAAGATGAACATCGGCAGCCGACCCTCCCGCCGACCGGGCGGGATCGGCGGGGTCGACGACCTGCGGGCGATCCCCTGGGTGTTCGGCTGGACCCAGACCAGGCAGATCGTGCCCGGATGGTTTGGAGTCGGCTCCGGTCTCGAAGCCGCTCGCAAGGCCGGATACGAAGATGTTCTGCGAGAGATGGCGACGGACTGGGGATTCATGCAGACGTTCCTGTCCAACGTCGAGATGACCCTGTTCAAGACGGACCTCGACATTGCCGGGCGATATGTCGACACCCTCGTTGCCCCCGAGCACCAACACCTTCTCCAATCGATCCGGCACGAGCACGATCTGACGATCGCACAAGTACTGGAGATTCGAGGCGTGGACCAGTTGCTGGACGACGCGGCGCTTCTACGTCGCACCCTCGACGTCCGTGACGTCTACCTCGACCCGATCAACTATCTGCAGGTATCACTTCTGGAGAGATCCCGAGCAGGGGAGCAGTCACCCGACCTCGATCGGGCGCTCCTACTGACGGTCAACGGAATCGCCGCCGGCATGCGCAACACCGGCTAATCAAGAGAGAAAGTCTTCCAATACTCTGTTGAACTGCTCGGGGCGTTCCGTCGGCACCGCATGATGCGCGTTCTCGATGACAACCATCGCAGCAGAGGGCATCGTGTCGACAAAGGGCTGCTTTGCCTCAACGGAGATGTAGTCCTGGTCGGAGGCCACCAGCAGTATTGGCTTGGCGAACGATCTCATCGCCTCAGTGACCCCTTCCCAATCAAGGATCGCCTGAAACGAGGCGCGATAGGCGCGTTTGTCGTTCTCGGCCCACCGCTCCACACCATCGTCGCCCTCTCCTCCTCCATGTCCTCGTCGGTGAACAGACGGCCGGAGAGAACCTCGCCCATCTTCCTCATGCCCATGAATCTGAGAATGAACTTTCGCACGGCGATCTCGACGCGTTGGCGGGTTGACTCCAGCTCGAAGGCCGGCAACGCGTTCACCGCGACGAGCTTGGCAACCAAATCGGGGTGGTCGGCGGCGAGTTGAAACCCCGCCATGCCTCCGAGGGATAGGCCAACGACTGTTACCGGGCTCAGGCCCGTCTCGATGAGCACTGCGACTATGTCATCGGAAAACGCCCCAATGCTGTACGGGCCGGGCGGCTTCTCAGACTCGCCGTGACCACGAAAGTCGATTGTCATGACGGTGTTCGTGCGGGAGAAGTAGGTGGTCTGAATCTCCCAGTCTCTCCCACTCGATCCGAGCCCATGAAGGAAGAGCAGAGGTGGTCCGCTACCGGTGACTTCGTAATGGATGCTCACCTGATTCGCAATGGCTTCCGGCATGGCGGCACCGTAGTCTCCGGCTCATGGCCATCACCGTCCTCAACCACCCGCTTGCCTCCGACTTGCTCACGATTCTGCGAAACGAGCAAACCAGCCCACCCGAGTTCCGTCAGATCGCGGAGCGGCTCGGCTATCTCCTTGTAGCCGAAGCCCTGTCGGATATGCCCACGGATCCGGTCGAGATCTCGACGCCATTGGAGGCGATGACTGGCCAGCAGCTTCATAGACCGGTGGTGGCAGTGGCAGTTCTTCGCGCCGGCCTCGGTCTCCTTCACTCCGTCCTCACCCTTGTCCCCGACGCGGCGATTGGCTTCGCCGGAGTTCAGCGAAACGAGGAGACCGCCGAGCCGATGGAGTACTACACCAAGTTCCCCGACCTCGATTCGGCTCGCGTTCTGATACTGGAGCCAATGCTCGCCACCGGCGGTTCACTGTCCTGGGCCGTCGACATGGTGAAAGAGAACGGAGCCAAAGACATCACTGCCATTTGTGTTGTCGTCGCGCCGGAGGGGGTCAAGTTCATGGAAGAGCACCACCCGGATGTTCGGATCGTCGCAGCGTCTCTCGACCGGGAACTCAATCCGAACTTCTACATCGCGCCCGGCCTAGGCGACATGGGAGACCGTCTTTTCGGCACCGTGTGACCC
>JAZFTN010000002.1:0-13006 GCA_036446715.1 Acidimicrobiia bacterium
GACGTCATGGCCGATGTGACCCACGAATCTCTCAGGGAGCACACCTGGGTCATCGTTGAAGGTCACAACCCGAAGAACTGGGGATTGGGTGGCAAACCCTGGCCTGTCGACGAGATGCCAGACTGAGTCAGCCGGCGAGGAAGCCAACGATCTCCTTGGTGGCCTGCACATCGCCGAAGAACAGATAGAAGTTGCCCAGAGTTGCGGCGTGCTCACCATCGGTCGCGGCGGCACAGGCATCAGAGACCATCAGCACCCGGTAGTCGAGCATCATCGCATCGCGCGCCGTCGACTCACAGCACACGTTGGTGGCAACACCGGCAACCAGAAGCGTGTCGATGTTGCGCTGCCGCAGCACCTCATCGAGCTCCGATGACCCCGGGATGAACGCGGAGTAACGGTTCTTGACAATTCGCAGGTCGGCGGGACGCACGTCCAAGTCGGGCCAGAGCTCGAAACCACGACCCTCCACTCCCAGTTGCCCCCAACGTGTCTCGGCAGCAGCAGTGGAGAATCGGTCGCGCAACGCCGACCAGTCTCCCTTCTCGGACGGTGCCTTCATCTGAAGCCAGACAACCGACCCGCCGGCACCCCGAACGGCCTCCGCCAACCGATTGACATTGGGAACAACCTCTTGCGCCACCGGGCAAGCCCCGGCGAAGGGTGTTTCCATGAAGTAGCGCTGCATGTCGACCGCTAGAAGGGCTGTCGACGGACCAACCAGTCTGTCGACCGAATGGGCGCGTCCCTGGCGAGTAATGGCGCGCTCCACATACTCGGTGGAAAGCTCGAAGTCGTGAGGCATCAGGCCGTGCTACTCCCCCGTGTATTCGGGAGGTCGGCCCTCGACAAAAGACTCGACGCCCTCCCTGAAGTCGTGAGTGGTTCTGAGGAATCCATATGCGAGACCCTCCAATTCGAGACCTGCCGCGAGCGGGACTTCATAGGCGCGATTGAGGACCCTCTTGACCATGGACATCGCCAGCGGTGAATGTTGCTGGAGTTCCGCCGCGAGCCGATAACCGGCTTCTTCGAGGTCGTTTGGCTCAACAACTTCGGTGACGAGACCGTATGACAGTGCCATATCTGCATTGATGCGTCGACCCCGCATGATCATGTCCTTGGCCCGTCCCAGACCGACCAGACGACTGAGTCGCTGGGTCCCACCGCTGCCCGGCATCATCCCGATCCGTATCTCGGGGAGGCCGAGTTGGGCTTCGTTTGTCGCAATTCGGAAGTCGCAAGCGAGGGACAGCTCGAGACCGACCCCGAGGCAGTAGCCATGAATCAGGGCAATGACCGGCTTTGGGCATCGCTCAGCACCCGCAACGTTTTCGTGGAGGCGCGTCAACTCCTCAGGTGTCGCTGCGAGGAACCCTGGGATGTCCCCACCGGCGGTGAATGCCTTGTCTCCGGCCCCGGTCAGGAAAACCACATCAACACCGCTGTCCTGGCCTACCAGGCGAAATAGCTCGGAGAGCTGGTCCCTAGCCAGCATCGACACCCGGTTGTGCTTGTCGGGATCGTCCAGCGTGATAGTGGCTGTCCGACGCTCGGTGTTGATCTCGATGTCAAGCGCATCAAGATCGGTTGGGTAGTTCACGGTGACTCCTGTTCTCTCAACAACCGTCTGAGGATCTTGCCCGAAGGGCTCCTGGGCAAGTCATCGACGAATCGATACTCGCGGGGTCTCTTGTATCGGGCCAGATCATCCGACTGGAGACAGAACGCGTCCAGTTGGTCAGCTTCCACGCCCGGATCTGTGACAACCGCCGCCACGACTCTTTGACCGAACCGCTCGTCTGGAAACCCAAACACGGCTACCTCACGCACACCGGGTGCGCGGGCCAGAACGTCCTCGACCTCCAAGGGATGAATGTTCTCAGCACCGCTGATGATCATGTCGTCCACCCTCCCGACAATCCAATAGTCGCCATCGTCGTCGACGCGTCCCAGGTCCCCGGTGAAATACCACCCGTTCCGGATGGCAATCTCGTCGGCGTCGGGGCGATTCCAATATCCGGTAAATGCCTCGCCAGACGACATGTGGCAAATGATTTGGCCTTCGTCTCCGGCAGAGACGTGATCGTCGGGCCCCGCTCCGGACGCCACATCAACCAGCCGTAATCGAGCGTTGATCGAAGCCCGGCCCGCGTTGCCTGGCTTGCGGCGCTGGTTTTGCCCGATGGTGTAGCAATAGATCTCCGTGGAGCCGTAGTGGTTGACAAAGACATCGGGCTCAAAGAACTCATGGCATTTCTCGACCAGCGGACCGGTCATTGCTGCCCCTGCATAGCCAAGCGCCTTGACCGTCCCGACACTGTTACCTGAGTTGACCAAATCATGGAATAGGGTCGGAGCAAGGTAGAGCGAGCGAATTGAGTGCTGCCCAATCAGCGCAAGCGCCTCTTGGGGGCCCCAGTCTGGCTGTGCCACATAACACCCACCCAACAGAGCCATCGACATCAGCGAGTGGGTTCCCATTGTGTGATACAGCGGCATCACTCCCAGGGTCCGCTCCCCCAGCCGATATCCGTGTTGGAGTGCCTGCGCCACGGAGGCGACTCTTTCAGCTTGATGGGATCTGACTACACCCTTTGGCTTCCCGGTCGTGCCCGAGGTGTAAAGCATGACCGCCGCCGACTCCCCCGGAATGTCGAACCGTCCATCAATTGGGTCGGAGAGAGCAAGATCAGCCAGGCTGCGATCCAGTGCGGCTTCTCCCACCCCCACCAGGATGACCGAGTCATCGAGATTTCTCACATGGTCTTCACCAGCAGATTCGTAAACCACAACAGATGCGCCGGCATCCTCGAGCGAGTACTGAACCGATCCAGGCTGACTACGCCACGACAGGGGCAGATAGACCGCGCCAAGCCATTGACACGCCCAGAAGACCTCTACATTCTCGACGCGATTCTTCATGACGGTGGCCACAACATCGCCCTCGCCAATTCCAAGACCGGCGAGCCCGGCAGCGAGTGCCGAAGTTCGGCCGGCCAAGTCGCGATAGCTGAGCACGGTCCCCTCCTGGGCAAGCGCGTCGGCGTCAGGGGTCCGCTCGGCGGTGTAGCGCAGGGTGTTGGCGAGGTTCAAGAGCCTTCAAGTCCTGAGCTATTCCTCGAGAACTCATAAATCGCCTCGATGATCGACACGTACCCCGTACACCGGCAAAGATGCCCGGACAGCATCTCTGCGATCTCTTCTCGACTCGGGTCGGCGCGGCGATCAACGAAGTCGCACGCAGCCATGAGGATTCCCGGCGTGCAGAATCCGCATTGGAGGGCGAAGTTCTCCTGGAAACTCTTCTGGAGAGGGTGCAATTCGTCGGCTGAGGCGAGTGATTCGACCGTCGACACCTCCCTGCCTTCCACCTGGATCGCCAAGGTCAAACATGATCGCGCAGCCCTTCCGTCGATTAGAACGGTGCACGATCCGCAGACTCCATGTTCACATCCGACATGGGTGCCCGTCAGTCCGAGGCGATGTCTGATGAAGTCAGACAAGAGCAACCTCGGCTCGACATTCTCAGTGTGAGTTCGACCGTTGACCGTGACCGTGATCTCAGCCATTGATCCCGCCCGTCGAATCTTTCCAGGCGCTGCGCAGAGCTCTATCCACCAGAACACCAATCAGGTGCCGCTTGTATTCTCCGGTGGCGTGAATGTCGTCGGCCGGGTTCACGGCGGCGACGGCCGCCTCCCTGCTCGACGAGAAGACGTGTTCGTCGAGTGGCCGGCCGAGGACTTGACGGGAGGCTTCCTCGAGGATCAGCGGGCGGTCGGCCACGGAGCCGGCGACGATCGTCGCCTGATCCACGACTCCATCATGAACATGGATTGCGACGGCGATCATGCCCAGGGCATAGTCGCCGTGACGCAAAGCAAATTCGGAAAAGGCAAAACCC
The DNA here is from genome assembly GCA_036446715.1 of Acidimicrobiia bacterium. GTDB lineage: Bacteria > Actinomycetota > Acidimicrobiia > Spongiisociales > ZC4RG35 > SZUA-217. The sequence continues at coordinate 3,908 of JAZFTN010000002.1, forward strand.
CACTCCGGTCCCAACACTGGCCATGACGATTCAACAAGGATCTCGGTCTCACTCATCGAAGTAGTGAAATCGGTGACGAACAGGTCAGCCGCTTCGATCTCCCGCTGCCCCTCCTCGGAGACGACGCGGACCCTCCCCCCAAGAGCAACCAGTGCGACTGGAAGCTCTCCACGGGAATCCGAATGGGCTAGCGATCCGGCCACCGTCCCCTGATTGCGGGTGACGTAGTGACCGACATGAGAAACACACTGTGCCGCAAGTGGCACCTTGGATTGGACCAGGGACGAGTCACCAAATGTCGACTGTCGGACGAGGGCACCTACTCGAACCACTCCTTCGTCCTCTGCGATGTGATAGAGATTTGGAATGCGGTTGATGTCGACCAAAACCTCGGGGAAGGAAAGACGGAGGTTCAAGAGTGGGATCAGACTCTGCCCACCGGCCAGGACCTTTCCGCCAGTACTCTGGGCAAGGATCTTGACAGCCTGGTCAACGGTGCCCGGTCGCTCATATTCGAAAGGCGCCGGTTTCACGCCTGCTCCATCAGAGCCCAAACCCGGGGAGCCGTGAGTGGAAGCTCCAATTCGTCCACTCCCACCGCATCTCTAACTGCATTTGCGATGACGACCGGGGCACTCATCGTGTTGCCCTCGCCAAGCCCCTTCGCTCCAAGGGTTGTAAACGGTGACGGCGTCTCGATGTGTGACGACTTCAGGTCGGGGACCTCTGGGGCTGTGATGCAGAGGTAATCCATGAAGGTGGTGGTCTTCGGGTTGCCGTCATCGTCGTAGACCAGCCGTTCCATCAGCGCCACACCCACACCGTGAGCGAATCCGCCATGAATCTGCCCCTCTACCAAGCGAGGGTTGAGCAGTGTGCCCGCATCATGGGTGCTGGCGTAGGCCAGGATCTCGACACTGCCGGTGTCCCGGTCAACTTCCACCACCGCAACGTCAACCACGAATCCGTGCGCTGCCGACGAAGCGATCCGGTCGTGGGCATCTGCCGGCTCCAGATTCGGTGCCGACGCGTAGGTCGTCACTCTCAGCCCGGCCTCCAAACCGTCGGGAAGCGACTCGGGGTTCCAATGAGCGCGACCGGCGATGCGGCGCAGTGAGACCGATGCGTCGGGACTTCCGATTACCGATGCCCTCCCATCTTTGAGAACCACATCTTCTGTCGCACACTCCAAGTCATCGGCGGCGATCCTTCTGATCCGCTCGGCCAGGATCCGCCCGGCCTTGTGAATCGCGGCCGTGCCGATTCCCGAAAATCGTGACGAATAGTTCCCTGAGGAAATGGTCCACGCCGAGGTGTGAGTGTCGAGATCGGCCACCACATCGATGTCGGCTGGGCTGAGACCCAATTGGTCGGCGACTATTTGCGCCGCGACGGTCTTGTGCCCCTGACCCTGAGGTGTGGTGGACAACTCGACGACGACTCCAGCAGATGGCGACATGGAGATTGTTGCCCCCTCGGAGTTACCCGACTTGGGGAGGCCCGCCGCCCGCTGCTCGGGTGTCTCAGCCAAAGAGATGTAACCCATGTTCGATACCGAAGGCTCGACAACACACGCCATGCCAATCCCGACCAGCCTGCCTTCGGCTCGCGCAGTTGTCTGCGCGGCCACCCGATCGTTGTAGCCGATTGTTTCGAGCACATCGTCGAGACACCTCTCGTAATCGCCCGAATCGTAGACCGCCCCCGTCGGCGTCGTGTAGGGGAATGAATCGGAAGCGATGAGATTTCGTCTCGCCAACTGGACACGATCGATGCCCAGTCGCCCCGCAGCGTTGGCCATTGCCGACTCCAGGGCAAAGTAGAGCTGTGGTCCACCGAATCCCCTGTTGAGGCTGGTGGGCACACGGTTGGTGAGCACCACCCTGTTGCGAGCAGCAATGTTGGGCACGCGATATGCGCCACCGAGGGAGCCGTGCATTCGATACAGCGTCGCCGGCTCGGGAGCACGAAGGTAAGCGCCAACATCCTCGATGACGTCGTAGCGGAGTGCCACCAACTCACCGTCGACAGAGAAACCCGCTTCGAGATCGGTGATCCGGCCGGTTGAGCTGGAGCTCGCGGAAAGATGCTCAACCCGATCCTCTACCCACTTCACCGGCAGACCGGCCAGCCGTGAAACCGCTCCCATCAGCACAACCGCATTGGCTACGGCCGCCTTGACCCCAAAACTCCCACCCGAGTCACCCGGTGTTATCAAACGGAGACCCGAACCCGACAAGCCCAAGGCGGCAGCCGCCACCGCGTGCAGCGTGAATGGCCCCTGGAAGTTGGCCCAAGCGGTCAGCGACCCATTGGAATGATCCCAGTCAGCGATCGTGACAAAGGTCTCCATTGGAGAGCCGGTCCATCTGGGAAAAGAATATCGGCCTTTGACCACGACGTGTGCCGCTTCCATGGCTCCGTCTGGATCGCCGTATGAAAACTGACGATCGGAAACGACCAACCCCTCCTCGAGGTCGAGCACCGGCTCGAGGGGCTCATAGTCCACCATCACAAGGGCGGCTGCATCCTCAGCGAGGTAGCGATCGCGAGCGACGACAACTGCCACCGGCTCGCCGACATAACGAACAAGGCTCTTCGCAGCGGCAAAATGCTCGACCTCGGTTTCGACCACCGCCGGCAAAGGCCGGGTCACGGACGCAATCTCCTCACCAGTGGCCACACACGCCACACCGGGGAGATCCAGAGCGGCTGAGGTATCGATCATCTCGATGCGAGCGTGGGCGAAGGGCGATCTGACCACAGCTGCGTGCCAGATTCCGGGTACAGGCTCATAGTCATCGAGAAAGCGCCCCTTACCTCGAAGCAGGGCATCATCCTCGACACGGCCAACGGGAGACCCCACCCAAGTGGGCGGAGATGCGCTCCCTATCACTGGAGAACGCGGGATCTAAAGGCGGTGAGGGCTTCCCGACTGATCTCGATCGCGGTTCGACCCGTGACAAGAGCGACCCGCTTCACATCTTCGAACTCGGGCTTGGCGCCATACGGACCGCTCTTGATCGAGATCTCGTGGCCATCCACCATCACAGTGTCGAAGGTTCGGGGGTAGACCTGCTTGGTGACCGTGCTCGAACGGATCCCCAGCGTTCCGGTTTCCTTGGCGAGCAACTCGGCAAGCTCGGGTGCCAGGCCCGGGGAACAGAGCACGCGGATCTCATGTCCCGACCTACCTTTCTTCATGACAACGGGAACAGTCCAAGCGTCGTCGGCACCGACTCCAAGAGCGCGTTCGAGCACAAAGGCAATCACCTCAGGAGTTACGTCATCGACATTCGTTGCCAGAACAACGGAATCGACACTTGTAGCCGGTTCGGTCTCGACGATGACGGCGGCCAGAAGGTTGGCGTGGGACTCGGGATCGCGTCCACCGGCGCCGAAACCCGAGTCGATGAGCCGCCCGGAGGGAATCGACCCCCATTTGTCCACCATCGTCTTCAGCAAGGCTGTCCCGGTCGGGGTGGCAGTCTCCCAGTGAGTGTCAACCGAGGTGATGGGGATCCCTTCGAGGAGTCCCAGCACGGCCGGGGCCGGGTGAGGCATTCTTCCGTGAGCGGCAGTCACCGCTCCGGCACCCAGGCCAACAGCCCCCGACCAGACGCTGTCAACCTGGAGCGAGACCAGAGCTGCCCAAGAACCGACAATGTCAACGATGGCGTCCACGGCGCCCACTTCGTGAAATTCGACCTCATCGAGATCCACGCCGTGGCGAACTGCTTCCACCTCGGCGAGAGCCCTGAAGGTTGCTCTCGCACCAGACCTGACCTGAGCGCGAATTGGTGCGGCCTCAATATGACGGTCAATCGACGACCAAGAACGGTGAGTGTCTTCCGCAGCCGTGACGTGGGCATGGCGTGATTGAAGACCCCGTCTCGAAACGGTCTCGACGACGAGTTCCCACCCTTCGATGTCAAGTGCCGCCAAGTCAGATCGCACCTGGGATTCGTCCGCGCCGACATCGAGGAGTGCCCCGAGCATCATGTCACCCGAGACACCAAACACGGGATTGAGCCAAAGAGTGCGACCCATCAGGCGTTCAGGATCCGCAATGCCGCGCAGGCCGCTCCATAGCCATTGTCGATACCAACCACCGATATCCCCGGGGCGCATGACGAGAGCATGGATAGGAGCGCAGTTATCCCCTCGAAGCTGGACCCATAACCAGCCGATGTTGGCACGCCAATGAGCGGCGCCTTCAACAGCCCGCCAAGCACGGTCGGTAGCGAGGCCTCCATCCCGGCGACGGCGACCACCACGGAGAGCTCCCCCAGCGTTGGCAGCACGTCCATCAGGCGATGGATCCCGGCCACACCAACGTCGCGCCTGACCTCGACGGGCACTCCCATGGCTCTCAGCGTCGCCTCGCACTCATCGACCACTGGTTGGTCACTGGTGCCTCCAGAAATAATCCCGACGGGTGCAACCGTGCGAGGCCCTGCGTGATGCCATGTCATGGTCCCCGACATCGAGAGGACGGGCTCGAGCTCGCTCAGCGCCGTTTGCTGGTCACTGTCGGCACGCGTGACGATCAAGGGGCCTTTGGACTCGCGGAGCAGCGCCTCGACAATCTCCACACACTGAGTGGTGGTTTTCCCTTGGGCGTAGACGGCCTCCGGAATACCGATTCGACCCTGCCGACCAATATCCAGTCGGCTGTCCCCCTCCCCAACGATGAGGACTGACTCGCTCAACTCGAGATCGCCGAATTGAGGTTTCCCGATCGCAGGCCGGCCAGATCGAGGGTCACATACTCGTAGCCCACCTCACTCAACGCGGCAACGATCTCGCTGTGGAGGCCTACCGCACGACCGAACTGATCTGACGTCAGCTCGATGCGAGCTGTGTCTTGATAATGCCTGACACGCAAATCGGCGAAGCCGAGAGAACGCAAGACCTGCTCGGCTCGATCGATTCTGGACAAGATCTTCACTGTGACCGCAGTTCCGTACGGAATCCGGGAGGCGAGACATGGCATCGCCGGTCGATCCCACACCGGGAGGCCCCATTCATGTGCAAGATGCCGTACATCGCTTTTTGAGAATCCGGCATCAACCAGCGGGAAGCGGGCACCCTTCTCCGCGGCTGCCGTCTGCCCAGGACGATGGTCACCAAGGTCGTCGGTGTTCACACCGAGTGTGACAATGGCGCCCAGATCATCAGCAACTGGAATCAAGGCATCCATGAGAGCGTCTTTGCACCAATAACACCGGTCGAAATCGTTGGCCACGTATTTCGAGTTGCTCATCTCATGAGTCGAAACCGATCGCCAAGGCATGTCCCACTCCGTGGCGAGGCCTTGGCAACGTTCCAGCTCACCTTCGGCCAGGGACTCCGAATCGGCCGTGGCAGCCAGCATGTGGTTGGGGCCGAGCACCCTGAGAGCGGCCGCTGCCAGCAATGAGGAATCAACCCCTCCAGAGAAGGCGACGACGACGTTGCCCAATTCCTCGAGCTCGGCAGCGAGATTGCTGGTGAGAACTCCTGTTGACTGATCAAGGATGGTCATTGCTCAATACTCCCTATGTCGCTCGGCGGCCTTGGCGACCTGCTCGGCTGTGGGCCCATCAGGCCCATCGAGAGCCCGGAACGCCTCGAGCACGGCAAGTGGTGAGCATTTGTGTTTCTTGGCGGCCATGGCAAGCGGCTCCGATGGAGCCACACCACACAGCGCGCAGGCCCAGTTGAGCTCCGACATGAGCCTGACAGCCCGCCCATCCGGGTATCGACGCACGATCTCTGCGATGGTTGTCTTCCCCCGAATTGGTCCATGCTCGACCATTTGAACCGGTCAGAGCCGGATCTGCTCCATGACCACAACTTCCTCGGCCTCCATACGAATGGCATTGCGTGGTAGCTGGTAACGGGCATACGGGAGAATCATCACCTTGGCGTCAGGGCCATGACGCTCCATGGCCTCGGCAAAGGCCTCTTCGATCGAAGTCGTTGCATCAAAACCTATGTCGGCGGCCATCTCCAAGTTTTCCTCCAGAGTCACCATCTTCAGGTGCTTTCGAGTCATGACTTCGTAGATGGGCACCCAGATGCAACCAGACCACATCTGGATCGTCCGGTGATGAATGTCGTGGAGGACCTTCTCATAGTTCTCGCGTGTGGCCGGCATATAAGGCTTCATCAGGTCCATCAAGGCAAGACCCGGGAAGTCACCGATGTCCGTGTGCACTCCCGGTGATGGAGAGCAGTAGATCAAGGTTCCGCCATCCTTGAGTACCAGATCTGCCGACATGGCACCCCAGCCAGTGTGAAAAAACAGATGATCGGTGGGAGCAAACACACCACAGATCACGATGTCGGCCGGGCCTTCTTTGGCGACCGGGTTGTCATATGCGTAAATCGAGTTGAAACGTGTGATCGCCTCGCGGTGAGCGTCGGGGTGAGCTCCGTAGATCACATCGATAACACGACCGTGGGTATCGAGGATGACGTTCATCGTCGCCGACAGCCCGCACATGGTCGCGACCTCATCGATGTCGGACCGCATGGGCCCGGCCACGGCGCCGTAGTGGGTCTGTGGTGAAGTGACGAACGCGGCGTGATTCGACTCGATAGTCGCGTCAGAAACAACACCAGGCAGGATCAGCTTGCCACCACCGCCGGCTCCCCAGTGATTCGACTGAGCCTGACCAATGGTGAATTTCACATCAGCGGTGGCGACCTCATTGTGCAGCCAGACCGGCGTGCCCCGGGAGGAAATGCCGACATAGGTGTACATGTCCTGATTGCCTGGATCGTTCTGGTGGAAGGAAATTCCCACCTCATCCATCCGAGCGAGATTGTCCTCGCCGATTTTCATCTTGATGTCGGCTTCGGACATGGGGAAGACCTTGCCGTTGGCACAGACAACCCGGATATCAGTCACCCCGGCACTCTCGAGAATGTCAAAAACTGCAGGGAGCAGCTTGGACGAAGGTGTCGGGCGGAACTGATTGTCGATGACGACGGCAACACTCTTCGCGTCTGCGACCAGTTCAGAAAACTTGGGGCCCGAGTGAGGATTCTCCAGGGCTGCCCTGGCAGCTTCGGTGGTGTCGGCCACTGGCTCGGGCTCGTCGGGGTATATCACAGCCATGAGATTGGCCGCCGGGATATCCAGCTCGATCGTCTCCCGATTGACTAGCTCGTCGTTGCCGCTGGCCCCGATGGTGAGCGGGTCGAGTGACTCGTAGGGAATAACAGCTTTGTAGACGTCGGACATCTCTAACTCCTTCTAAATCGAGGTCGAATACGACCTGGGACCGGTCGGTGCTCACCTTCCCGGACCCTACTCTTCCTATCCGAGCGCAAGCAGAGCACCAAAGCGCGAGCGGCTGACGTCGAACTCATGACTAGAACTTCCTGTACTTGATATATGCGTCCTTTGGAGACATGCCTCCTCTGATGGCGGTCCGCACCAGATCCTCACTGTTGACGAGTCGCTCGGCCTCCGCCACGACATCCTCGGCGATGTTGGCGGCTACCACTGCAATTCCGTCGTCGTCGGCCAGCACCCAGTCTCCCAACTCGATCTTCGACGCTCCGATGGTGATCGGCTCGCCGATGGTGTCGATTGTCCAGCGGCCAACGATGTCCGATGGAGTGGCGTATCGACACCAAACCGGAAACCCGATCTCCCGGACAACCTTGACGTCGCGAGTGCCACCGTTGGTGACGAAGCCGCGAACGCCTCTTCCCTTGAGTGTTTCTGCCGACAGCTCACCCATGTGGGCGTAATTGTCGTCATTGGCATCGAGGACGACAACCGAGTCTTTGGGGGCCACCGAAAGCAGTTCGGTCCACGCGAGAAGGGAGTCGTCGGCTGAAATGGTCGAGTCGAGCCGACCCGACACCGGGAATGCGGCGCCTCCGACCACGAGCCCGTCGGTCAGGGGTCGGATGTCGTAGGGCAGAATCTGGTGACCCATCTCCTGGGCGCGTAACACGTCGTGGACGATGCTGGTGTAGAGCGTCTCCAGCCGATCGGCGTTCACGAGACCGCAATGCCCGTCGAGAAGAACTCCGCCGTTTGTGAGATCGACTCACGCAGCGGTGTGTGCGGGACATCGCCCAAGCGCTCTCGGAGCGGGCTGTCATCCAACCCGTCGGGAAACGGGAGTGGGTCGGCGCCGTGGGTGATCCCTGATGTGCCGGTCACCTCGTGACACACGTCAACAAACTGCGAGATGGACAAGATGTCACCCGCCATCGAATACGTAGAGCCACCGTCCGGCGTGGCCCGGACGGCTGCGATGAAAGTCCGCGCAACATCGGGGGCGTAGTTGAAGCCGGCGGTCCCTCCATAGGGGATGTGATACTTCTCACCCTTGACGGCCGCCTCCAAAGCAAGAGTCGGCGCCGCGGTGACACCGACATCACGACCAGGCCCAAAGACCGTGTACGGACGAAGGCCGACACTTGGAACACTGTTCTCAGACCAGTAGACCCTCGCCGTATCCTCATTGGCAACCTTGAACACTCCGTAGAGGGTTTCCGGGATCCGCGGGGCGTCTGAATGCAAGATGTCCTCGTCATAGTTGGACGGATTGCCATATACGGCCGTGCTGCTGGCGAAGCTGAGGTGCTCCAGCCCGTGGCGTCTTGCCGCCTCGAACACATTGACTGTGCCAGTGACGTTGACAGCAGCACCCCCAACCGGGTTGGCACGCACGAGTGGCACTTGAAGGGCGGCGAGATGGACGACATGGCTTTTTCCGGCTACGGCATCGGCGACCTGGCCTAAATCTGTTACATCGCCCGTCAGCTGTTCGACATTCGCCATCTGGTCGCCACTGAGAAGCTGCCGCAGACGACGATCTTCGGTGCTCAGGTCGAATGTCGTGACGCTTGCCCCGTCCTCGACAAGCAGTCGGCACACCCATGCGCCAAGGCAACCCATGGCACCCGTGACCAGGAAACGTTCACTCATCATATGGATCCCAGCTAGGCCGGCTCTTCTTCGAGAGTGTCAACACCCAAGTAGCGGCGCTGCGCCTCAGCATCGCCATCGAGCTCCGCGGCAGTCATCTCGGCCTCGATGCCTCCTGACACCATGATCAGTTGCCTATCGGCGATCTCTGTCGCCAC
>JAZFTN010000003.1:0-13861 GCA_036446715.1 Acidimicrobiia bacterium
GTGATGGTGGATCTTCTCGCCGTGGTGGGTGAGGCGGGTGCCTCCCGTGAGTAGCTCACCCTTTTGGTTTGCCGTCGCACCCGCATCGCACAGCCACGCCTCACCACCACGGCATCGGACGCATTCGCCGCACTGAGGCAGATAGACGAGCACGACGTCGTCCCCGGGGGCGAGGCTCGCCACGCCGGGTCCGACCGCGGCGACCTTCCCGGCGGCCTCGTGGCCAATCACCATCGGCAGCGGCCAGACGCGCGCACCTGTGACCACCGAAAGATCAGACCGGCACAGGCTGGCGGCGCCTATTTCGACAAGCAACTCGCCCGGCCCCGGCTCGGGCAGTTCGAGCTCAACGATCTCGAGGGGGCGGGACTCGACGTAGGGTCGAGGGAGACCGCGCTCGCGCAGCACTGCACCGCGAAATGTGGTCATGGTGCGGACACTGAGTTGCGATCGATGCGCATGGTCATTCAGACTGGCACACAGGTCTTGTGAACGCCGGCAGTTCGGACTCATAACCCGAAGGTCGCTGGTTCAAATGGTCAAGCTGCGAACGAACAAGAGACCCGGCCGTCACCCTCGACCGGGTCTCTTGTTCGTTTCATTCGAGAGCTGTCACGGATGCTGGAGGCCGCGATGGGCTCGCTGGGGGTCATCTGCATCTACACGATGTCGGAGGAGTTACTTACGGGACCCCCGATCTGGATTGGGAAACCGACGACCTCGATGAAGGCGAGTTTCTTCTCGGCGACGTGCTGTCTGAAGTTGGGTCGAAGATGCGATGGGATATCTGGCTGGTGGGCAGGCGTGCCCGCCTGAGGATTGCGGCGGTCCGTGGGGGTACGAGAACCTGCCGGAAGCCTCGGCGGACCCGGGTCATCCTGATCATGAAGAAATGCGGGATTGGGCGCCGGTCGGCTTCGACGCCACCCGTTTCGACCCCGTCGAGGCGACAACCGCGATGCATTTACTTCGGCCTTTTAGCGGCTGGTAGCCGCCGGGCCATGAAAGGCATCGGGATCGCCCCGCGAGGAGGGCGCGATTTCAGAGAGGTTACCGAGCTGTTCATTCTGATCGGGAACCGGCACCGCCTCTACTGGCTGGAGCGGCAGGTCGAGCAACTACCCGCGACCACCCGGTGGCATCGGTGGGCAATTCGCTCTCTCCAGGGTGACCTGATCCTTCTTCGCAGAGAACTTGCCGAGTGGGTGCTTGCCCACTCCGACGGGCTCGAGCCGGAAGCCGCCCTCGAAGCCTATGCCCATTCTCGATCCGAGCGGCACGCCCGACTGGCCCAGTTCATGCAACTTCTGGCTCATGAGGGGAGCACCGATCTCGATCCTCTGCTTGTAGCCGCCCGCCAGATTCGCGCTCTCGCCGGTTGACGACCAGCCCGGGCTTACAGCACTCTGGGGAGGCTACGACACGGTGCCTCATTCCAGGCCCATCTCCGCTTCGGGAGGCAGGGGGCGCAGATTCCGATCCTTGATCGTGCGCACACAGGCGTTCCAGCGAAGAACGGCGTCGTTGTTGCCTTCGGGTTGCTTCTCAGCGGCCTTCTCGAACTGCTCCATTGCCTGGCGGAATCCGTCATAGGCAAATACGGCGCTGGGCCCTCTGGTCAATAGGGCCCGAGCCTGCCGCTCGGCGATGATGCCGTCGTAGTAGTGACGCTGATACTCATCGGCGAGGCGGCCGGCGTAGTCCTTGGCGTCGGTCACAGATCCGGCGCCATCAGTTTGGAACTCGTCTGTGATCGCCAGCACTAGCGCTATGAGGGCACGCTGATTGTCGGGGTCGACGGCGAGGACGTCGTGACAGATGCTTCTGGCTTGGACGGGTTGGTTGAGTAGTCGATAGTGCTCGGCACGCTTGATTGCAGCGTCCACAGCGTCAAGAGTAATTGTCTTCAGCTCGAACTCTTCCGCCACGCGTTTTCCTTTTAGCTCACACTACAGCCGGAGCGCGGCCAGTCCGGCCACGATCGTCCCGACCAGAGCGGTTCCGTAAAACAGCCATGCCCGCTTCCCGATGAGGCCCAGCCCCAGATCGACCAGTGCATATCGGAACCGGTGTGCCCAGTGGAATAGGAATAGGAACACCAGGCCGACCAGAACAAATTGTGTCGCCGGGTTCCTCACGAGGGAAAGGAGGTCATTCTCCGAGACCCAACCTGCCGGGACGGCTACCCCCGTGACGAATACCAGGGCAGGCAACAGCATCGCCGACGCTGTTCCTCCGCCGGCAAACAGAAGCCAGAAGAGGGGGGCGCTTCGGTCGGGGCTGGAGCTCACATCAGCACCAGCCAGATGACGGCTCCCGAAATGATCAGAAAGAGAATGCTGGTGGCTCCGACAATGAGGCCGGGCTCAACTCGCTCGTCGTTCCTCCACAGGACTGTGACCTTCGGTGTCAGAGCTATCCAGGTGGCTGTGTGATAGAGCGCCAGCGCCAGGATCACGACGTGGAGCCACAGACTCAGCGAGTTCGACAGGAACGTGTAGAGCGCTGAGAATGCTCCAGCGTCGGCTGCCGACCACAGCGCCCAGATGATCAGCAGGGCGTAGGCGAATACCGCCAAGCTGGTCAGCTCTCTCATCATGAACCGGAAGTAGGCGGTCTTCTTCAGCCACCAGTTCCAGGGGAGTGGTTTGGTGAGTTCCCGGGTCATGACCCACCGCTTCTCGGCATGACCACGGACTTGGCCCAGTCGAGGGCGTAAGACAGCTTGAGCATCTGAATCGCGCCGGCGGGATCGACGCCTTTAGGGCAGACCTGAGTGCACTCGCCGACATAGGTGCATTCCCAGATACCTTCGTGCGCGGTGACCACCGGGGCTCGTTCCTTCATTCCGTCATCCCGGGAGTCGAGGTTGTATCGCTGGGCCAGGGCCAGAGCCGCCGGTCCGGTGAACGACGAGTCGAGCCCGTAGACCGGGCAGGCCGAGTAGCAGAGCATGCAGTTGATGCACATGCTGAAACGCTTGTAGCGGGCAACTTGGCCGGGTGTTTGCAGGTACTCGCCGTCCTCGAGTGGCTTGTCCTCTTCGGGGATCAACCAGGGCGAGACCGTGGGCAGCTTCTCCATGAAGTCGTCCATGTTGATGACGAGGTCGCGTATCACGGGGAAGTGATCGAGTGGCTCGATCGTGATCGTCTCGGTGTGATAGTCCCGGATGAATGTCTCACAAGTCAGCTTGGCCTCGCCATTGACCATCATCCCGCAGCTGCCACAGACTCCCATCCGGCATGACCAGCGAAAACTGAGGGTTGAGTCGATCTCGGCCTTGATGTGATTGAGGGCGTCGAGCACCACCCAGTTGTCTTGATAATCGATCTCATAAACCTGAAATGTCGGCTCTGCGTGATCGTCAGGCAGATAGCGGTAGACGTCCAGAACGGTTTGATCAGGCACTCCCATACACCCTCTCGCCCGGCGGCCATCTGGTGATGGTCACGTCCTTGTAGCTGATCGTGGGATTGCCTTCGCTTCGGTAAGCAAGCGAGTGCTTGAGAAAACCGTCGTCGTCACGGTCAGGGTGATCGGTCCGCTGGTGGGACCCCCGGGACTCCGTTCGGGCCAGAGCGCTGTGTACAATGGTTTCCGCGATGTCGAGCATCGCTTCGAGCTCGAGTGCGTTCACCAACTCGGTGTTGAACGTACGGCTGGTGTCGGTGAGGGTGAGCTTGGTGTACCGCTCTTTCAAGTCGGTGATCGTCGAGCAAGCTCGTTCCAGTGTGGCTTCGTCCCGAAAAATGCCCGCACCCTTCTCGAGAGCTTCCTGCATGTCGGACCGAATGCTAGAGGCTGAATCGCCACCGCCATTTTTTCCAAGCAGTGTGGCCCCTAGTCGACCCTGCTCGGATGCGGCCGCGCTCTCGAGCCGTTGCCTTGACGTAGGCGCTACCCGGCCAGCGTGGTCCGTTGCTGCCACTGCAGCTCGTGCGCCAAAAACGAGAATCTCGGTGAGCGAGTTCGATCCGAGACGATTGGCTCCGTTGACGCTGACACAAGCACATTCTCCCGCCGCGAAAAGTCCCGGCAGAGACGTTGCTCCTCGAGTGTCGGTGTCGATGCCGCCCATCATGTAGTGGACCACGGTTCGCACCGGGATCGGATCGTGAACCGGGTCGATGCCGACATAGCGGACCGCCAACTCTCGAACCATCGGGATCTTGCGGTCGATCTCCCTCTCCCCCAGATGTCGGATGTCGAGTTCTACGTAGTCGCCGTCAGCACCCTGAAAAGTTCGACCCGCTTCGCGTTCCTTGATGAAGGCCTGAGAGAGACGATCCCGTGGACCCAACTCCATTGTCCGCTTCCTTGGGTGGTCGGGATCCTTCAGATCGAGGGGTTGACCCAACCCATAGTCCTGGAGATAGCGTCTGCCCTCATTGTTGACCAGAACCCCTCCCTCGCCACGAGCGGCCTCAGTGATGAGGATGCCGGTTCCGGGAAGGCCGGTGGGGTGGTATTGGACGAACTCCATGTCCTTTAGAGGAACCCCGGCGCGGTAAGCCAGGGCCATCCCATCACCGGTCTTGATGTTGCCATTGGTGGTGAACGGATATGCCCGGCCCCCTCCGCCGGTACAGAGGATGACCGACTTCGCTCCAATCGAGTGCATCTCCCCGGTACGGATATCGATGGCGGTGACCCCCTGACAGCGACCGTCCGCGACGATGAGACTCGTGACGAACCACTCGTCGTAACGGGTGATTGCGTCGTACTTGAGGGCCGTTTGAAAAAGGGTGTGAAGGAGGTGGAAGCCGGTCTTGTCGGCGGCGTACCAGGTCCGCTCCAGTTTCATCCCACCAAAAGGGCGTACCGAAACGCGGCCGTCGGGGTCACGGCTCCATGGACATCCCCAATGTTCCAGCTGAAGCATCTCATTGGCAGCGTTCTCGACAAGAACCTCGACAGCGTCCTGGTCGGCCAGCCAATCTGATCCGGAGATCGTGTCGTAGGCGTGATCGTCGAGCGAGTCGTCAGGGGAGATGACGGCCGCAGCACCCCCTTCGGCCGAGACGGTATGGCTTCGCATGGGGTAGACCTTCGAAATCACGCCAACACTGGTGTCCGGGTGATCCCGCGCAACAGCGATGGCCGCACGGAGCCCTGCGCCACCGGCTCCCACGACCAGGATGTCATGTTGGAGAGAATCCATTTTCCCGACCATCGATACTGTCTCGCAACCTACACATGGAGCGGGCCTTGGGTGCAGCGCCGTTGACTCGAGAGGCGTAGGGTCGTTTCGAGCGCCCGCGACGAAAGAGGATCTCGTGGCATTTGACTACATAGTGGTTGGAGCCGGCTCGGCTGGATGTGCAGTGGTCGGCAGGCTTGTGGAAGCTGGAGCCGAGGTTCTCGTACTCGAAGCTGGGGTGCCCGACGAGCAGCAGGAGATCCATGTCCCGGCCGCATTCCCCATGCTGTTCAAGTCTCCGTTGGACTGGGACTACGAGACCGAAGCTCAGAAGTTTCTCAACGCCAGGACCGATTATTGGCCCCGGGGAAAGATGTTCGGCGGTTCGAGCTCGATCAACGCGATGGTGTATCAGCGTGGCGCTCATTCGGACTACGACGGTTGGGCCGAGCTTGGCAACGAGGGGTGGTCGTGGGATGACGTTTTCCCGCTCTTCAAACGGTCCGAGAACCAGGAGCGGGGTCCTTCGGAATATCACGGTATCGGCGGGCCGCTGAACGTCGCCGACCTCCGCGACCCGAACCCGCTGAGCACCACTTTCGTCGATGCGTGCGCGGAACAGGGATTGGCGCTCAACGATGACGTAGCTCGGTGAGCTCGGGTGCTCTGAGGAGGTAGGCGACGCCCAGGAACGCGGCAAGCGACGTCAGCGCGCCGAGAGAAGCCGCGCCCAACGCCCGCAACACGGTTGAGTCGCCTCCCCCCAGAATCTTGCCACGCACTGGGACTAGTGGATGGGCGCCCATGCCAACTGTGATGGGCGGCTACCGCGGTCATGTCATCGGGGTTGAGGGATCTTTTCGGATCTCCTACACATTTTGCTCACTCACCTTCCCATGGTCCGCATGTGGTCCGCGCGATGAGGTGAGACATCGCGACATGATGAAAATCAGTAGGCAGAGAATCCTCTGACCTCAGATGGCCAAACGGAGGTAGTCGCAGGTCCAGCCTTTGAGCCGTATCAGTCTCATAACCCGAAGGTCGCGGGTTCAAATGGTCAAGTGCCGGGGGTTGGACAGGACTGGGATGGTGGTCACCAAGGCCTCAGGTTCCGCACACATCTTGTATGAATCTGACCGTCGATTCCACGGTCTGCTCAGGCTGGGACAGATGCGGCGAGTGGCCGCAATGCTCCAACTCGAGCCGTTCGACGGGTCCTGACAACTGCCGCTGGATCGCGTCGATCTGGGCGATCGTGCCGTACTCGTCGTCCAGCCCTTGAATCAGCAAGACGGGACATTCGATCATGCTGAGAACCCGCTCGATGTTCCAGGTCTTGAACACTGGGTCGAGCCACACATCGCTCCAGGCCGAAAACGTGGCCGCCGGATCGTGGTGGTACTTGACCAGTCGCTCGATGAGCTCATCACGCGCCGGTTGTTGACCGAGAGCCCTGATCTTGGCGAGGCCTGTCTCCTCCACGAACACGTGCGGCGCCAGGAGGATAAGCGCTTCGGTCTGGTGGGCGGCGGCGTATACGAGCGAAATCGACGCACCGTCTGAGTGTCCGATCAGGATCGGATCATGGATGTCGAGCCGGCCGAGCACGGTCGGTAACACATCGAGTGCCTCACGATCCACAAAGTCGAGTGGCCGCTTTTCGGTGGCAGTCTCCGACCAACCGTGACCGTACCGGCTGTACACCAACCCCTGGTGATCTGTAGCCCCGACAACGTCATCGGGAAAGGTCCGCCACAGCTCGATGCTGCCGAGTCCCTCGTGGAGGAACACCAGCGTTGGTCGCGAGCCTCCATCGTTCTTCGTGAGGTATTCGAGTTGGTGCCCGGCCACATCTACCTGCGATGACGGATGGGGCAGCGACACAACCGGGACACTAGATGTTCTTATCTGTCGGAGGCCGAGGCATCAACGGGGAACTCCAAGTTAAGCTTGCCACCCTGGTCGAGCAGAGGCGGACATGCAGATTGGACCGAACACCAGCACACTCGTCGACGGCTTTCTAGAAGCCGACCATGGGTCGGACACGGTGCTGATTACCGCGGATGACCAACCGTGGACAGGTGATCAGCTGTTCCGTGCCATGTGCAACGTCGCCGCACGGCTCGACGATGCCGGGGTCGGACGGGAGGATCGACTGCTGTTGGTTCTCGATGACACTCCGGCATTCCCTGCCGTGTTCCTGGGGGCGATGCGGATCGGCGCCGTCCCGGTCCCGGTCAACTTCCTTGCCCGACCCGATGACTTCGGCTATTTCCTCGACGATTCCCAGGCGATGACCGCCGTGGTCGACCAAGCGTTTTTGGAGGCGGTCGGTCCCCAGGTCGCCGCCCGTCCCGGTTTACGGCTCATCGTGGCAAACGGGGAGGCTCCGGACGGTGCCGAGTCTCTGGACGAATGGATGGGATCCGATGCCGGTGAGGTCTCGCCTGCCTCCACCCAGCCCGATGACATGGCCTTCTGGCTGTACTCGTCCGGCTCGACCGGGCCGCCCAAGGGTGTGGTTCATAGCCACGACGACATCGCCGCCACCTGCACACGTTACGGCGTGCCTGTCACGCGTATCAGCCAGAGTGAAATCGCTTTCTCAAGCACCAAGATGTTTCATGCCTATGGGCTGGGCGCCAATCTGAGTTTCCCGCTGTGGGCCGGCGCGACATCGGTCTACCTGACCGGCCGGCCGACCCCTGACCGGGTGTTAGAGCGAATCCGTACCCACCGGCCATCACTCTTGTTCTCCGTGCCTGCTCTCTACAACGCCATGCTGGCCGACCCCGGCTTCGACGATGTGGACTGGTCGGCAGTGCGTTTGGGCATCTCGGCCGCCGAACCTCTCCCACCCGAGATCTGGCGCCAGTTCCACGATCGGACCGGTATTGAGATCCTCGACGGGATCGGCTCCACCGAACTACTTCATATCTATTGCTCGAATCGGGCGGGGGAAGTGAAACCGGGCACATCCGGGGTACCCGTCGACGGCTACGAGGTTGAGATTCGCAACTCCGATGGTGGGTTGTCCGAGACCGGTGAAGCGGGTGAGATGTGGGTCAAAGGGCCCAGCGTTCTCAGCGCCTACTGGAACCAGCCCGACCGGACCCGTGACAAGATCCGTGGCGACTGGTTTCTCTCTGGCGACCGATACCACAAAGACGCTGACGGGTATTACACATATGAGGGTCGGGTCGACGACATGATGAAAATCGGTGGTCTCTGGGTCAGCCCGATCGAGATCGAGAACCGGTTGATGGAACACGATGCCGTGTCCGAAGCAGCAGTCGTTGCCGTCGACATCGACCACAGATCACGGATCAAGGCCACGGTGATCCTCACCGAGAAGTACGAGGCGGGAGACACCCTCACGGGCGAACTCCAGGAGTGGTGCAAGACCGCCCTCCAGCGCTACGAGTTTCCCCACGTCGTCGACTATGTAGACGACTTCCCGAGAACGGTAACGGGAAAGATCCAACGGTTCCGGCTCAGGGCGTAACGCCCCAGTTTCGGAACCACGACCGAATCGTCGCCTCCAACATCGTGCCACTCATCTTCGCCGCCTGCCTCAGTGGAGCGGATCTGTCGGTGAGGAACCTGCGTTCTCTCGCCGGAGGCGGCGGCTCTGCCAGAGTGAGGCCAGGGTCGGGATGACGCCACGTGGGATCCAGAGGAACAAAATGATGATCAGCGCCCCATAGCCCACCAGCCGCAACTGGCCAAACTCAATCAGCACTTCGTCGATGACGGTGAAAGTGATTGCTCCCAGGATCGGCCCGAAGAGGGTGCCGATCCCACCAAAAGTCAGCATCACTATGACCACCACATCTACCTCACCAAAAGAAAAAGTCGACGGGCTGATCCGGCCCTCGTTGAAAGCGTAAATCGCCCCGGCCATGCCAAGCATCCCTCCTCCGATCAGCCCGCCATAGATGCGGTAGCGGGCGACGTTGACACCCGTCAGCTCGGCCGCAACATCGTCGTCCCGCAAGGCCCGGAAGGCCCAGCCGATGTGAGAACGCCGCAACAGCCCGTGAGCGATGAGAAACAGAAGAACCAGCCCCAGAAACAGGTAGTAGGGAGGAACCTGCTCTCTCAGGAACGTGTCAGAGCCCGACTCGACGGCGAAGCCCGACTCCCCGCCGGTGAGACCACTCAGACCGAGCAGGAGATTCTCGAAGGCAAGGGCGAAGATGAGGGTGACGATCCCGGTGAATATCACGTCCAGCGAACGTCTCACCGCGATCCAGCTGAGAAGCCCACCGACGAAGGATGCGGCCAGCGTGGCCAACACAACGCTTACCACGATGGGGAAGCCGAGACGGTCGCCGAGAAGGGCGCCGCCGTAACTCCCGATCCCAGCGAGGGCGCCAACGGCGAGAAACAGCTGTCCGGTGCTCCCGAAAATCACATTGAAGGCGATGACGTAACAGGCGAACAGAAGTCCGCCGATGGCGAGTCCCATCATCAAACGGGAATCGCCCAGCCAGATAGGGACCAGGGCCAATGCGGTCCCGATCGCGGCCACGGGGAGAAACAGCGCGAGCATCGATCGCGACGATCTTCGCTCGGCGCCACCTATGAGCGAGGTGCCGGTCCCTCCGGTGAACCGAGCGGTCACTCGGGAACTCCGAGGAGCCCGGATGGTCGCATGAGGATCGTGAGAGCCGCCGCACTAAGCAGGATGATGAGGGTGAGAAATGTGCCTATGTAGAACGAGCTGACGGTGCTGATAATCCCAAGGATGAGCCCGGCCAGGAAAGCGCCGGCGACACTCCCCAGCCCTCCGACCACGGTGACGATGAGGGCGAAGATTGTGAGGCTGATCCCGGCGGTGACGGTGACCGGGGTGGTCATCGAGCGGGTCACAGCCACCAGAGCTGCCAACACGCCGCTCGAGACGAGGATCAGGGTGCGCATCCGGCCGGGATCGATCCCCACCAGCCGAGCC
The DNA here is from genome assembly GCA_036446715.1 of Acidimicrobiia bacterium. GTDB lineage: Bacteria > Actinomycetota > Acidimicrobiia > Spongiisociales > ZC4RG35 > SZUA-217. Next base: position 10,101 of record JAZFTN010000003.1, read on the forward strand.
CCCTCCTCGTCCTGGATAACCGAGCGCACCGCTCGCCCCAACATGGTGCTCCGGAAGAAGAAGAAGAGAGCGACGAACACAGCGACTGAGATCGCGGACGCCCACAGGCTTCCCCTCCGCATCGGCACCCCGAGGATCTCCACGACCCCGCCCCCGATGTGCAGGGTGAGCGCCTCGAGTGGGAGCCGCCACAACAAGAGGCCATCGACGACAAACGCCACGCCGAGAGTCAACACCAGGCTGAGCAGCACCTTTGCCTCACCGCGCAGACGGTAGACCGGGCGAAGGAGCGTCGTGTCGAGCAGCAATCCGAATCCTCCGCCGGCGAGCAGTCCGATGCCCACAGCAGGCGCGGCGGGAAGCCCCGCGTCCATCGACAGCGAGACAACGATCGCAGCGACCACCGCCATCTGCCCGTAGGCGAGGTTGAGCACACCGCCCAACCCGTATACCAAAGTCAGGCCCACGGCTAACACGCCGAACTGAAGCCCGAGCACGATCCCATCGAGGATGATGGCGGTCACGTCACACCTAGATAGGCGCGTCGTACCTCCGGATTCTTGGCCAGCTCTTCAGACGTCCCTTCGATCTGGATCTGACCATTCTCCAGCACGTAGCCCCGATCACTAAACGCCATCACCAGAGGGACTTGCTGTTCGGCGACGAGAAGGGTCAATCCCTGAAGGCGCAAGACACCAAGGGCCTGGTAGGCCTCTTGGGCAAGCTTGGGGGCAAGCCCGGTGGTGGGCTCGTCCAGCACCAGGAGCCGAGGCCGGGACATCAGGGCCCGGCCCACTGCAAGCATCTGTTGCTCGCCACCGCTCATGGTCCCGGCGCGTTGCCGTCGCCGCTCGCCCAAGCGGGGGAAGAGGTCCAGGACAAGTGACATCGTTTCCGGGTCGGGCCGATTTGGATATGCCCCGAGAGAGAGGTGTTCCTGCACGGTCATTTGGGGGAAGAGATGACGCGCCGAGGGGACGAAGCTCATCCCGAGGCGCACGATGCGCTGCGCGGGTATGGGAACGACGTCAGTTCCCTCGAAGAGGACCTTTCCCGAGGAGACCGGCAGCAGTCCGCACATGGCGCGGAGCAATGTCGTCTTCCCGGCGCCGTTCGACCCGATGATCATTACCGCCTCGCCCCTGTCGACACGAAACGACAGGTCGTGGACGACGTCGTTGCCCTGATATCCGGCCGAAAACCCGCGAACCTCAAGCATGCTTGATTTCCTTACCCAGATAGGCCTCGACCACCGCCGGATCGCGCATCACGTCCTCCGGCAAGCCTTTGGCAAGCACCTTCCCGAAGTCGAGCACGACGACTCGCTCCGCCAGTCTCATGACCGCTTTCATCACGTGCTCAACCCAGATAACGGTGACGCCATAACGGTCGCGGATCGTCCGAATCGTTTCGATGGACGAATCCAATTCAGCGTCGTCAAGGCCGGCCATCACCTCGTCGAGGAGCAGGAGCCGCGGCTGCCCTGCGATGGCTCGGCCAAGTTCCAAGACCCGCTGCTGGTGCAGGTTCAGGTTCCCCACGTAGTCCATGCGGCGATCGGCCAGGCCCACGAACGAAAGCACCTCGTCGGCGATCTCGAGTGCCTCCTCTTCTTCCCGATGGGCGCCGACGCGGCCAAACAGAGCCCCCAGTGCGACGTTCTCGAGCACGGTCATCGTCGAAAACGATCGTGGGGTTTGTTGCACCATGGCGATCCCCATCTGACGAACCCGATGAGGAGGGTCGAGCGTGATGTCTTCACCGGCGAACGTGATCGATCCTCCGGTCGGTGTTTCAAGACCGACGATCAGCTTGAGCAGAGTGCTCTTCCCGGCACCGTTAGGGCCGACGATGGCGAGAATCTCGCCATCGTCGGCCCTAACGTTCACCCCGTCGACTGCAGGTAGGCCTCCAAAGTGCTTCTCGATCTGATCCAGCTCAAGAAGGGCCACTCGTCGGTTACGGCACGTAGGGCTCGAGCGGCTCTGAGTGCACCAGCAACTCGACCCACCAGTCGCCTCCTTCGTTGAGGCCTTCAGGGGCCGGCCCCGACGTGATCAGGACGAGAATCGGCTGCGCCGCAGCCAACTCGCCCCACTCGGTCCAGCTCATCTCGTGGGCATAGCCCTCTAAGTCGTAGGTCTGACCGTGGAGATACTCGGCGATAGCCACCGGGTCGTCGCCGACGGCACCGACCGCGTCGGCCACCATGGTCACGATCCCATGACCGGCCACTGCGTCGTCCTCCATGAAGGTGAGATCCGAGAATGCCAGGTAGCGCTTGGCCATCTCCTGGTATTCGTCGCCGAAGTAGTCGGCGCAACCGAAGTCTGCATAACGACCGATGGCTGCCGCCTCCAGGTTTCCAACCACCGCCGAGAGCGGTGACCAAGCCCCGGTGATCGGAACGTCGAGGTAGTCCTGCGACAGCACGGTGATCGGCCCCGACCCTGGCGGATGACCGGTGGCCACGATCATTTCGGCGCCGAAGTCAGTCAGCGCACGCAAATACGTGGTGAAGTCGGTATCCGGCGGCACCGGGGCCACCTCGATCTGGATCTCTACATCGGCACCCTCGAACGTGGTCTCCAAGGCTGACTTCATTGCCTGACCCCAGGCGTAGTCGGCGATGATTGCGCCGACCTTGGTCAGGCCCTGCTCCTGGGCATACTGGAGGATGGGGCCGGCGTCCATGGGTGCGGCCGGAAGACAGGTCCGGAAGGTGTAGCGGCTGTCCGATGTGAGGATCGCATCCGATCCGCCCTTCACCATGAACAGAGGCATTTGTAGCTCCTCGGCCAATCCAGCAGTAGGCACTCCGACACCGCTCGAGATGATCCCTCCAACGGCTACGACTCCGTCTTCGACAAGCCTCTCCAACGCTTCCGCAGCCGCGTCGGCGTCATTCTGGGAGTCGGCCTGGACAATCACGATCATTCGCCCGTCCACCCCGCCGGCTGCGTTGATCTCTTCGGCTGCCATCAGCATTCCGTCGCGAACGTGGACACCCCAAGGGGCGAAGGTCGAAGTGAGGTCCGTCAGCATGCCGATCTTGATCGGCTCACCGGGTACCGCTTCAGTTGTGTCCGCTGCCGCCGTCGCCTCGGTCGTGTCAGGGGCTGCGGCCTCGGTCGTGTCGGGGGCTGCGGCCTCGGTGGTGTCAGTCGTGTCATCGCCGCCGCAGGCGGCCACCACCAGCGCCAGCGCTGCCAGAAGTGGCAGGAGCACCGATCTTGAGCGTTTCAGCATTTCTCTCCTCCAGGTTCTCTCGGTTCTCGGATGGTGTTGTCAGGTGCGGACTCTAGACGCCGGCTTATGCCACCGTTGCTTGGAGTTTCATACGTTCCGTGGGTATCAGCCGACGATCGTGTTTTGGCAAGTCCTCGATCATCCACTTTTGGAGAGGGGCATCCTCGAGTTCGTCATGGCAGTCTTACGTAGAGGAATTCCTCCGGCATGTTCTGGATGCCCTTGGTTGGCGGAGCGATCCAACTGGCGAAGCGGCCAGGTCGGAACTCGGGCTGCATGAGGCCCTCGATGAACGTCTTGTCGTCCGATGTTGGCAGCCAGCCGTCACGATTGGCTTTCCAGTCGTCCCGGGTGAGAATCTCGCCGGTGGGAGAAACGTCGATGTCGGTGAACTCCCCGATCAAGCGATTGAACGCCACGTGTGGGAGTCGAATCTCGAACTCGATTCCGTAGCCGGCGATGGCCCGGTTCCAGCGGGTAACTCCGCCCTGGCAATCGTCGATGAAGTCATC
>JAZFTN010000004.1:0-11181 GCA_036446715.1 Acidimicrobiia bacterium
CATGATCTCTGGGGTGGATAGCCCATTTTCTCGTCGTCGTGTCACATACCGGCGGGTCTCTTCATCCGAGCTCATGCGGGTTAACACGATGCGGTAGAGGGCGGCGTTGGCTTGACGGTCGCTTCCCCGGTTGAGTCGAAACTTGGTGGTCACTTTCCCTGAGTTGGCGGGGAGGGGTGTCACTCCGCAGAGGTGAGCCCACGACCGTTCTGAGTGCAACCGGTCAGGGTTGTCACCGGCAGCAACCAACAGAGTGGCTGCGGTGTCGACACCGACCCCGTATTGGTCGAGCAACCCCGGTGCTGTCTCTTCGATGAGAAGTCGCAGGGTCTGGTCGATGGTTCTCATCTCGACGTTGAGGCTCTTGATGCGTTTCGCCAGGTTCCGGATGACCAGGTTTGTTCTGTATGAGATGGGGTCAGAGCCTTTACGGGGTCGCATGTTTGCTGCCTCAGACACCAGCCCTCTCTTAGGACGATCTTTGAACCTGACCCGTATCTCCTCGGGTGCTGTGAACACCAGATGCCGCAGCTGGTTCAACGTTTGGATACGTTGTTCCCGAGCGGAGCGTCGGGCCACCAGGAGAACCCGCATCTCTTCGACACGACCGTTCCGGCTCTTCGGCGTGACCGTGGCCGTCCCGGATAGAGCAGCTCGAGCCGCCGAAACAGCATCAGTCGGATCAGACTTCCCCTGTTTGCGGCGGGTCTGACGGTTCGGCCGGTCAACCTCAACAACCGTCATGTCGTGGTCGGCGAGGAACCTGGACAATCCGACACCCCACGACCCGGTGCCCTCAACCCCAACCCGAACCAGTTCACCGAATCCGACCAGCCAGGCCAACAGGTCCTCATATCCGGTCTGCGACACCGGGAACGATTCGACACCCAACAATCCACCGTTGTCATCCACTGCTGCTGCCATATGGTTGTCAGCGTGAGTGTCGACACCACCAGTAATACCTACGATTCTCATCGTCGCCCCTTTCTGTTGCTTACAGGCAAAGGGGTGGCAAACCACCGGGACGGCGGCCGTGACCCGACCGAACTGGTCTCAACAGTTCAAGCGGCGAACACCGCCCGACCGGTGGAAACCACCAGACCCATTATCCCCCAGCAGGTTATGGACGCCGTCCGACGAGGTGCGAACGAATGGCTGCGTGCGGTTGCCGGTCGTAGCAGTGGTCGAAGGCTGGTCTGCCACGCTCCTGTTGGGGGTCTGTGATGCCTATCGTGAACCCCGTCATGCGTCGTGGTGATATGGCCCTCAGCCTCATCTACCCCTCAGGTAGGTCTCGTGACGAGACTCGGCGTGGAGGGCAGCCCACACGGTCGACGGTGCCGCCTCGATCGTCGCTATGTAGGCCGCCTTGGTGACCTGCCTACCCCTCTAATTCCCCTGCCACCAGCCCTGACAGTCGGAACAACACCGTCATTTCGAGAAGTTCGGAACGAACAATGCGGAACAAATGGCCGACCGGAAAGGAGTCACGCCGCAAACCTAGGCAGATGCCCGCTTCGATCGTCGATACGCCCACCAACCGATGGAGGCGGGAACCAAGCCAATAACGAAAGCCAACAAGAAAGCCTGGAGTCCGGAGGTTGCTCCATATAGCTCTTGGAAGTTGAAGGCACCAAACAAAGCTAGGACGATCCAGATCAGGGTTATGAACCAGAGGACCCAAGCCAACATACGCATGGTCAGATTGTAGAGGATCTGCTTTTGGTTTGTCTCAGTGACCGAGTCGAGATGCACAGTTCGACTTGAGCTCGCGGTTTGACAAGAACGCGGCGCAGCGTTTCCTTACCGTCGAAATAAATGGGCAAAGTGGTGACAAATCACCGGGACGGCGGCCGTGACCCGACCGAACTGACAGTCTATGCGGAGAGTGGTCAACGGAACAGGCCGCCCTCGCACATAACGGCTCTTATGCGTGCCAGCGGATGGCTACATAATGCCGGTTATGGGCGGCTGTCTGCGGGTGCGGTTTGGGTTGTGAGGACTGGGGTATTGTTGGAGGGGCGCATGAGCATGTCAGAAGCTGTCGAGGAAGCTGTCGAACTGGGTCGATCGGCTCTTGGGATTTCCGAGTGGCAGCGGGCCTATGAATCGTTGAAAGCGGTTGAGGAGCATCTACCCCCTGAGGGCCTGTCGCTCTTGTCTTTGACGGCTTACTGGACTGCCCGGACCGAGGAGTCCTTGGCTGTTGGGGAGGCCGCCTATCAGGCTTTTGTTGCCATCGGTGACTATCTGGCCGCCGGTCGTCAGGCTCTGGAGCTGGGGCGCGATTACAGCAACAGCGGCGAGTCTGCTGTGGGTGCGGCTTGGTTTAGTAAAGCTGGGAGACATCTCGAAGGAGCCAAGGACTGCCCTGAGGAAGCTCTCGCCTTGTATTTCAAGGCGGTGACCAGCTTCGACTCCGGCGATTTTGACGAGGCCCGGAAGGTTCTCGAAGAGACTGTGGCGGTGGCCGACCGATTCGGGGATTCGTCGCTGAGTGCGCGTGCCCGGATGTTGCACGGCATCACCGAGGTTCAAGCCGGCAATAGTGAACTGGGAGTGGGGTTGCTCGGGGAAGCTTCCGCGTCGGTTACAGCAGGGGCGGTTGATCCAAAGACAGCCGGCGTGGTGATGTGCAACACCATCGGCACTTGTTGGGACATTGCGGATTTTAAAGGCGCATCAGAGTGGACGAACAACGCAACACGCTGGTTTGAACGCAACGACATACCCGGAATCCCGGGCATATGCAGGGTGAGACGAGCAGAGATAATGACCCTCCGAGGAGACTGGGATAAGGCCAAGTCCGAGTTACATCGCGCGGGAGAAGAGTTGGAACGCTACGAAATCGTCGAGTACGTCGCAGAAGTCAAATACGCACTGGGTCAAATCCAGTTGTACCGGGGTGACATCAACGAAGCCGTCTCGTCTTTCAAGGAGGCCAACCAGCTTGGCAAGGAACCCGTCCCCGGCTTGGCACTTGTGGCCGCATCTCAAGGCAAACGAGACACCGCAATAGCCACCCTGAAACAAGCCCTCACTGGCCCCGACGAGCGAATCCCGAGATCCAGAGTCTTATTGCCACTAGTCGAGCTTCTAGTCGAAGCGGGCGAGGTTGATGAAGCGCAGGAGGTCAGCGCTGAGTTGGCGGCGCTGGCCGACGAATGCAAAACCGGTGCCATGCGTGCCTGGTCGGACACGGCCAAGGCTGCCTGTTTGGCAGCGTCCAACTCCGTTGCTGATGCCGTGACCCTCCTGGACGGTGCGAACAGGATCTGGGAGGAGTTGAAGGTGCCATACGAGGCCGCATCGACGCGTCTACGTAGGGGCCTGCTACGTCAGCAACTCGGGGAGAATGCAGGCGCTGAACTCGACTTCGAAGCGGCGCGGGCAACCTTCGAGAAGCTTGGTGCCTCCCCAGACTTGGAACGGATGAATCGCATGCTCAACGCGGAGACAGCCATTGGGCTGAAACCCCGTGCGATCATGGTTACCGACATTGTTGGTTCCACCCGGCTGGCCGAAGCTATGGGCGACCAAGCCTGGACCAAACTTCTCACATGGCACGACCACACCCTTGTCGACTGCATAAGAAGGCACAACGGCGGGACTATCGACCGGACGGGCGATGGCTATCTCGTAACGTTCGATGGGGTAGCAGCGGCCATAGCGTGTGCCATTGAGATCCAGCAAGCCCTCGACCAACAACGCGCAGACCACGGGTTCGCTCCCGGTGTCCGAATCGGCATCCACACAGCCGACATCACCGAAATAGACGGATCTCCGGCCGGTGCTGAAGTCCATCGGGCGGCCCGCATCGGTGCACTAGCCGGTGCAGACGAGATTCTCATAAGCCGCCAAGTCTCAGAGGTCCTCGACGACAGCCATCCGGTTGACGATTGGCACAGCGAGCAGATCAAGGGCTTCGACCAACCAGTTGACGTTGGCCATCTCACATGGAGGACAGACTCAACCACACCACACTGAATCAGCCGCAAATAACGGCACTTATGGGCGGCTGATCACGATCTCACGAACCGTACATAATGCCGGTTATGGGCGGGACATCTAAACGAGCGGTGTTATTCGTTGGTTGATGAGTGTGTTCATATCTGTGCTGGTTTCGTCGGATATGAGGGATAGGAACGTTTCGGTGCTGAGGGCTTCCGCTGTGTGTACGCCCGGTTTGTCGATTCGTCGGCTGGCAACCCCGTTAACCGCGGCGGCCAAAATTTTGGAGGTTGAAGCCAATGGCCCTGTGGCCCAGCTCTTAATTCGTACGGGGCGACCGTCCATCGTGCCTTCAACTTCGGCCCAGACCTCGGCTGGGGGAACGTCGCTGGGTGGCGCTAGTTGTTCCTCTCGGTTCTGTTAGAGATGACCTCGATAAAAGATCTCCTAGCCGAAGTGCCTCTCACAACCAGCTGGTAGATCCCAACCCCTCCACGACTACTGCCAACGCATTCTCTCCGCACTTGGGTCGGCTTCCCCGACTTGAATAGGCGGAATGGGAAATGAACCAACCGAGCAGGCGATCGATGTTGCTGAAGTTGCTCGGTTCCTGCGCCTCTTTGCTGAAGATCGGGACTGGGAGCAGTTCCACACCCCGAAGAACCTTGTGATGGCCCTATCAGGCGAGGTCGGCGAGTTGACGGAGCTGTTCCAACGACTGAGGAAGAACGGCGCACGCCAAGAACATGAGCGACAAGAAGTCGACTGACGGAATCGACGACCCGGCGCCCAAGTCGTGGCTGTCGGCTCGTGTTGAACCGTTCTGGGTGAACCCTGCGACGATCAAAGGAACTATCGCCTTGCTGTTCGGGCTTGTTGTTCTGCTTCTCCCGTCGGCCACGCTGTTCGCTTTCCGGTTGATCGTCGGCGGTGCACTGGTATTCAGCGGTGTATCGGACCTCTGGTTCGGCCGTCGTAGCGAGGGGAAGGGTTCAAGAATTTGGGAGGGGCTGCTGTCGGTCCTTGTCGGACTGGCGCTCATCGTCGTCCCCAACCTCGCCTACGGGGGCCTGATCTTGATCGTGTCTGGCTACCTGCTTCTCAGGGGCGTTACGTCTCTGCTGTCGGCTTGGTCGGCCCGAGCGGACCGTGACTGGGTTCCGTATCTGATTCGAGGAGCTCTGTTCGTTCTCATGGGGATCGTGCTACTGATCCTCCCCGAAGGTCTTCTAGCCGGACTCATGGTTGCTATCGCGACTGTGTCGTTCATTTTGGGTGGAATCATGCTCGGCTTCGGCCTCCAATATCGAGATGAGGGAGACCTGGTCGACATTGACGCAGCAACCGTGTCCCAAATCATCACTAAATGGGTCGATAGCCGAGACATCGGCGACGCCAAACGGGAGCGTATAAGCGACACCCTCTTTTTCGAGTCACCCGACCGGATGAACAAGATTGTCTCTTGGTGGGTGATGCTGCTGCTTTCGGTGGCCATCGCCACCTTCGCCGTGCTTCAGGACTCCACCGCGGTAGTTATCGGCGCCATGCTGATCGCGCCGCTGATGACACCAATCATGGGGACCGCAGCCGGAATCGTCTACGGATGGCCAAAGAGAGTGGCTTCATCAATGGTCCTGGTCGCGGGTGGCGTCGCGGGATCCATCGCCCTTGCCTTCATACTCGCAACATGGGTCCCGGCTCTTGTTCCGCTGGGTGTGAACTCCCAGGTTGTCTCAAGAGTCAGTCCCACCCTGGTGGACATGCTGATTGCACTGGCAGCAGGAGCTGCCGGGGCGTATGCCACGATCGACGATCGTGTATCGAGCTCGATCACCGGCGTGGCGATCGCCGTAGCATTGGTGCCACCTCTTGCTGTGGTGGGGATCACTCTCGAGGCAGGCCAACTGGGCGACTCGCTCGGAGCTTCCCTCCTCTTTTTGACCAACCTCGTATCGATAATCCTTGCCGGAAGCCTTGTCTTCCTCCTCACCGGATTCGCCCCCTTCAAACGTTTCCAAGCTCACCGAGAAGAAGTCATGCCAACACTCTTGCTCGTCACACTGGTCGGCGTCCTGATCCTTATCCCTCTCTTCTTCACCGCCGAAGGAATCCTCGTCACCTCATCCAGGCAAAGTGACGCTCAGAAGATCGTCGAGAACTGGTTGGAAGCGTCGGAAATTCGCCTTGTCATTCTCACCGTCGACGGAGACCAGGTTGACCTGTTTCTCACCGGTTCCGGCACGGTTCCCGACATCGCTGTACTCGAAGACGACCTCCTAGAAAAGTTCGGCGGCCAAACCATCCTTCAAATCGAATACGCGCCGACCATCATCCTGAAAGACTCGGACGAAGCCGACCTGGAGCCCCCCGACACAACCGACGGTTAAACGTGAGTGGCCGACGCAATGAAAGATCCTCACAGCTACGAGAGGCGGCACATTGAACGTTGTGTCGCGAAACTGAACCCCGAGAAGTTCTTGCTACCCGCAACCTGCACATAACGGCAAATAGGTACGCCTAGTCGGGTGTCACGGGCCGTACATAATGCCGGTTATGTGCGGGGTTTGACGCTGTGGAGTGCCCATGGTTCTTGGAACCCTTTGAGGTTGTGGATTCCAGCGGGTTCGAATTCGAAGGTTGATCCGATGAGCATGTCTCGAACGGTCGCGGTTACGAGGATCTGGTTTGGTGAGGCGATTCCTTCAACTCGCGATGCCAGATTGACTACTGCGCCTGAGATGTCGTCGCTGCGTTGTTCGACGATGCCTACGTGGATTCCTATGCGTAGGGCCATGTCGAGACCCTGCATTGTTGTGCTTAGTTCCAGGCCCGCACGGAGTGCGTCGTCGGGCCTGTCGAATAGGGCGAGGTGTCCGTCGCCGGTCTGTTTGATGATTGCGCCACTGTTGCCCCTGATGATCTTCGCTGCGGTTTGATCGTGGCTTTCCAACCGTCTCTGCCATTCCGCGTCTCCGACGGCGAGTGATGCACTAGTCGAATCGACCAAGTCGGTGAACATCACCGTGGCGAACCGGCTTGTCGTGGGTGGCTCTGGTATCGAGCCTGTTAGGAACTCGACGTGTGTGTCAGAGATGTCCGTCCAGTTGTCAGCTAGCCAGTACTCGAAGTCTTCGCCATCGAACTCGACGAGGGTCGAATTCGGTATCAGTTCGTGAAGCAATCGGGCCTTGCCGATGTGGTGGACACGGTTGTTGTTGGCAGTGACCAGTGTTGGCGCTTTGACGAGAGGGGCAATATCGACAATGTCTATCGGGTCGATACTTTCAATCTGGCGCCGCCAAACGTCTCGTGACCCAACCATCCTCTCGTACGACACAGAGCTTGCCGCATCTTCTGGATGATTGGCCGCGCTCGGAGAATCGCGTAGCCACCGATTCTCGGATTCGTCCATTCCAATCTCTGTCGAGGCCTGTTCAAGCCGAGCAGCGCGCATCGCGGACGAATCAGGGATTACCTCGGGAGCCAGTTCTCTGGCGCGTGCTTCGCCCGAGTGACCCACCCGCGAGTTCATCAGGACGAGACGATCGACCAATTCAGGATTCCGAGCAGCCACACCGATCGCCAACTGGCCACCGAAAGCTGTTCCAAACAGATTCGCCCTCTCAAGCTCGGCTGCCTCCATAACCGCCTTCACATCCAAAGTTCTGTCTTCAAGGGAAGGAGGAGACTCGAAACCATCCGACATGCCCGTTCCCCGATGGTCGAACACAAGGACACGCTGCCCCCAAGCCGAACGCTCCAAAACCCGCCGAGCACCCCTCAACGTCCACAACGCCTCCAAATGAGTGAAAGGGGCGAGACAGATGATCGTCGGAGGCCCTTCGCCATAATCTTGGTAGGCAATACGCACGTCATCAGACGTAAACGCATACCGAACCGCAGGAACCTCCACACCCCAAACCTAGTGACCTCCCACCAAACAACACCCCCACATAACGGCACTTATATACGCCTGCGTAGGGCGGTATGGCGTTGCTCGATGGCCAGGGTTACAAGAGACGGCCTTGGTGAGTCAGGTCAGATCACGAAAACGGATTCAGCCGAGGCTCGACACCTCTGTGCTGGCCACGACGACGAACAACAGCACGACGATTCCGACGATGATGCCCAATCCCAGAAAAACTGTTCCAACGATTCCCAGGATCTTGCCGGCGTTCGCGCTTCCCCTGTTCGTGGGGTCGCGTCGTCCCTCGTCGATTGCTTTGACTTCTCGACTGCCGATATACCAGGCGAACGGGCCAAGGATGCCACAGACGACGATCCCGAGGATTCCCAATACCAGGGCTGTAGTTGACTCGCTGCTTTCCGAATACTGCTGTGGAGGCGTCACCTGAGATCTCCTTCCGCCCAACCGACACAGGAATCTACTCCGTGGTCACCCCACTCACCCGTAGTCCTATGACAACCGCACATAACGGCACTTATGGGCGGCTGAATAAGGGGCCCCATCGCCCACTCACTGAAAGCCTTGACCGTCAGAAGTTCGGCGGGGGGTCCATCCCCGTCGCGCTGACTACCCGGAACTCAGCCGGGGGGACGCCGGACGCCCTTCCCCGTCCCCCCGGCCACCCGACCGATAGAGAATCCGGTGCCGGATGGAGACGAAAACGATTCAGGACCAAACGCCGGGACGCCCTAGAACGTACCCATCGGCCTTAACCACGTCTTGGGGAAGTTGAGAATTCAGTAGCTTCGTACGATTTATGAAGATCGTCTTCACGCCCTCCATGTCTTGAATGTGTGTACTGACACGCCCTGGCGGAAAGGCCACGCGGACGGTAATACCCTTGAAGCGGTGGGTCACCAATTCGAATACCGGTACGAGGTCTCGATCACCGCTCACGACCACGACATCATCGACCAAACCCTGATAACAGTCGTCGATGATGGCCGCTGCGATAGCCACATCAGTCATCTTCTCTTCTCCCCGTATCCAGGTCCAATGACAGTTGTGGCATTCTTCATCGTGGTCCTGATATTCCCCTTTTATGATCTCGATGGACGTGTAGGCATCCAGAGCTTCAATATATTTCACCTGCCTGCGTGCCTTCCCGACTGGGCCAGAAATGTGAGCCGTGAAATATTTGACGACTGGATTAGTGGCCGGAACCAAGGTTTGGGCTAGCGCTTCAAGATTGAGCCACTTGCAGTCGTCCCACCCCTTCTCGACGATCCCGTAGTACAGGTTGAATCCGTCGATGTAGACGGTTGTTCGGGAATGATTTACAGCGACGGTGATGTTCGGTACACTAAATGTCAGACAGCGCCGGAGATAGCATCTCCGGTTTCAGCGGCCCTTCGGGGCCGCTGCTCTTTTTCACTACCTGAGGCCGTGCTGCTTTTAGAAGTAGATTCAGGAACATGACTGCGTCGTCGTCGCGGTGGGTTTGTACCGCCACCTACTCGTTCAGATAGTCCAGCGGATTGTCCGCGGGATTAGTGAAGCCCCTCGCGGGGGCGAGGGGCTCCCAGGCGTCCGGGGCTTAGTAGGCGACGCTAGGGAGCTAGCGCTGACCCGGACACGGAACCGTGTTGTGAACAGCCATGCGCCAGTCCCACGGTCCCGAGCCGCCGACAGTATTGGATAGAGACGCTGCCAACAGGGCCCTGAATACGAAATGAGCCGGTCGCGTCTGGTAAATGGGGCTGATTAACCATGGAGTGAGACCTGGCGCTGTGCGTCAATATCGCTCATGTCGGACCTCCTGACACAGGTTCGGCTTTGGCTGTGCCCGGTGTCTATCTCCCACCGGGCCGGCCGTTTGATGAGCTAGTCGGGGAGTCTTGCGCTTGACTTCAACCATATCCGGCGGTCGTTTGAGGGCGGGAATGGCGTCCACTGGTCGACCTGAGCCGCCCACAAGTGGCCGTCATGGGCGGGAATAATAGCGAGCAGGCTGGATCAACCTTCGTGTTTCGCTCTGAGTCTGAGCTCTTTTGAGTCCGCCTTCCGAGAAAAGGCCGACCGTTCAACATCTCCAGCAATCATCGACTCATATCTGATCGAAACATGACCGCAGTCCTCGCATACAACACGCTCGAATCCATGAGCAATGACGCTGACCGCTGACTGATGTGAACACTCCTGTGGTTTCGGATGCAACTTCGACACCAAGAACTCCCATACCGCTTCGACCACATGCTCCCCCAAGCAACAAACAGCGCAAGAACCAACCGCAAACTCGCTTCGGGACTAGTCATTATCACGGGTCTAAACCGCCCATAAGTGCCGTTATGTGCGCTTGTGGTTGAGGGCTGGAGACTACCTAGCGAGCTTTGCTGAGAAAGTCGACGACGCCCAGTTCCACAGCGAACCGGGCCGAGTCGTTGACATTCAACAGAACCTCTTCTCCTTCAGCCTTGACGTGGAATCCATCAGCACGGGTTGAAATGTCGATCTCTGCGATGTTCCAGTCCGCTAGCCGACCTGAGTCAGTCGTCACGGTGAGGTGGTCGTCGGTGAGGTCCAATACGACAGGCACCGGGAATCCGGTTTGGCCAATCACACGAAGCCGGGCGTCGAACGATCCCATGGGGTTTGTCCTCCGTTTGTCAGTCCCAGCCCGACCGACTCGAACCAGCATATCTCACTATCGAGTGACCCGCAGCACATATGTGCCGTTATGTGCGGGCTGAGGGCACTCGAAGCGTTAGGACTTTCGCCTCTACCCCTCATCTTATTCCTTTGGAATGGTTCGAGGTGGCGAGTCTTCGAGCGACTTGTCGCAGAGACGCTCCCGAATGTGGGTACGTCGTGAACACAGGGAGGACATCCGTGACCGACCATCCCAATCTCGAGATAGCCCGTGCCGGGTATGAGGCTTTCGCCAGCGGGGACTTGGCGGCCGTGAGCGATCTTCTGTCGGACGACATCGTGTGGCACTCCGGCGGGAACAACATGCTGACCGGTGACTATGAAGGCAAGGAAGCGGTCTTCGGCTTCTTCGGTGTGCTGATGCAGGAGACCGGAGGTACTTTCAGCAACGACATCCACGACATGCTCGCCAACGATGATCATTGTGTTGCTCTCGTGACCGCCACGGCAACCCGCGGCGACAAGTCATTCGAAGGCAATGTGGTCCACGTATTCCACATGCGTGACGAGAAGATGACCGAGTTCTGGTCCTTCGCTGAGGATCAGGACCTGTTTGACGAGTTCTGGGAATAGCCCGGATGTGACTGCAGAGAGCCCGGCGCGAATCGGGCTAC
>JAZFTN010000005.1:0-3851 GCA_036446715.1 Acidimicrobiia bacterium
GAGGTCGCGGGTTCAAATCCCGTCGTGCCCGCCAGTCAGATCTCTTCGAGATTCTGGCTGTTTGGTCAGGTAGCTCAGTCGGTAGAGCGCTGGTCTGAAAAACCAGAGGTCGACGGATCGACGCCGTCCCTGACCACAAGAGAAAGCCCAAGCGTATGCAGGGGTTTTCCGGTGTTAGTGAAGCGGTGCTTTCGTTGGACACGATGCAGGACTACTTCGCCGGTCAACTCCAGTAAGTGGCGCGACAGGTCAAGAATCAGGGCAAGCCTTCGGTTCCGAAGAAGGCGAATCCTGGCGACAAACCGGCAGCAGACGATCCTGACGGCCATCCGTCGTGGCGATTCGAGAGCTTCGACCATTACTTCCCTCCCAGCGGCGGAGTTGCGGCTGTCGACCAGGCAGTGTTCCAAGAGATCGTCGAGACCTTGCGGCATTGCGAACAGAAACCGACGAGCCAGATGTACCAGGGTTGGTCCAAGCAAAAGGGCGCAGCCGTCATCTATGACGCTCGATCGCTAAACGAGCTTCCAAGAGATACGAAGCGCAGATTGGATTCCCGGCAGCTTGGCGACCTGGAGGAACTGATTCGCATACGCGCTGGAGGGGTAAGGCGCCGCATATTCGCGTGGCGCGGACATGGGAACGTCTTCAACATCATCTGGTGGGACCCCGAACACGAAGTCTGGCCAACACAACCCGATTAACTATGGCCTTGATGCCCTGAGAATGAGTTGTAGGAACATGGCTGCGTCGTCGTCTCGGTGGTTGTACCGCCACACATACTCGTTCAGATAACCCAGCGGATTGTCCGCGGGATTAGCGAAGCCCCCCGCTGAGGCGAGGGGCTCCCAGGCGTCCGGGCATCAGGCGATGTTGGGGATGCGTTCAGCCCGAACACGGGAACCGTGCTGTGAACAGCCATGAGCCAGTCCACGGTCCCGAGCCGCCGATAGTGGCTGAGAGTGGCTCTTCGAGCTAGGGCCGAAAGTCCCGACCGACTTGGAGCGGTTGAATCCCCAGAATAAGAGAAGCCTCCCCAAACTCGGTCACCAGGGGAGGCTTGCTCTATGGACGGAGAACCCTACGCGGACATTGGTCGCGTCGCCTTCCGAACCGCGCGATACAGGGAATCCTCGGTCGTCTGAGCCGCCATCAGGATCAGGGGGACAACTCGCCGCGGGTCAATCACGTCTACCAGTCGGACTATTCGTGTCTCCCGACTTGGAACACTCTTGCCCATACAAGTACCAAGGCACCACCAGCGATCAGCACGAGGGCCAGGGCCGCCGGTGTCCCGCTCTGAGAGCCGGTGAACGGCAACGTATCGGGGCTCACTTCGGGGGTGGTGGTGGCCACGATGGAGGTGGGCAGGATGTCGGTTGGGATCGACGACGTAGTAGTTGTGTCACGTTCCGACGTTGTAGTTGTGTCGTCCACCGTGGTCGTAGTCGTGTCGCCCTCTGACGTCGTAGTCGTGTCGCCCTCTGACGTCGTAGTCGTGTCGTCCACCGTGGTCGTGGTCGTGTCGCCCTCTGACGTCGTGGTCGTGTCTTCCACCGTGGTTGTAGTTGGCTCAGTGGTTGTGGTTGGGTCTTCGAGGTCATAGCAGAAGGCGATGTGGCTTATCTCGTTGCCGGTTTCGCCGGGAGTAGTCAAACCGGTGTCTCCGGTGCTTTCTGCCGGGGGTTCGTAAATGTATAGGTATGAACCGGCGGACCCCGCTTTCACATAGACGGCATCCACACCAATGTTGGATGACCAGTCGAAAGACTTCCCATCGAAGTTAGTGATCGTCACCGTCAGGGTTCCGTCCGACTTGACGTCATTACCGGGAGGGTCTTGTTTCAGTTCAATCCAGGTCACCGAGCCGACAGTCCCAGAGAACATGTCTGCCAAGTCGTCACAATCGAGATTGCGGGATTCGGTGATCAGTTCAGGTTGAACATGAGAAGCGAAAGCCGTTGGAGCGACCAGAAGCGCTATCAACCCGACAACAAGCGCAGCCGTGGCAGCACCAAGACCAACACGACCATCTTCTAGATGACGACCCCTGGATTGACGACCTTTTGAATGACGACTCACAATCCCATCCCTCATCGCGGGACGGGTCGGTCTCACCATTAGCTCCACCAGACCCAGGTGACCGGATACAGGTCTGGCTTCAACGCCTCCCTAAATTTCCCATGCTCACAACGACCACGATGACCGTGGTACTCCCTCAAATGCTCCCCCATGGCCGCTCTTTGTCAAGAGGCCAACGCATCGGCCGTCATCTTGACCTTCCAGCCCCGCCCATAACCGGCAAAATGTTCGGCTGCACAGGCACGCATAAGTGCCGTTATGTGCGGGTCGGGACTCTGGGTTTGGGCCTGGGCGGGTAGGTTGGTTGTGTGGTGAGGATTCGTTGGTTTTGGTGGCTGTTGGCGACAGTTCCCGCTTTCGCCGGGTTTGTATCGCTCTCGTTGGGGTTTGGAGATTTCCGGTCGAGTGGCCTGGTGACTGGCATTTCGTTGTCGTTGGGTCTGATGGCGATCCTGTTGTTGTTGAGGCGTCCTTGGGGAGGTAAGCAAGGTGTGTCTCGGTGGCTATCGGCTATTGCTGGTCTCATGTTGGGTCTGGTGGGCCTACTCGGTCTGGCTTTTAGCTCGCCCGAATTTCTTGAGGCGAGAGGCCTGTTCATAAATGTTGACGATGGTGGTCCCAGGGCGGTCGTTTCTTTTGATGACGGCTATGTGCTGGTGGGCGACGACCCGAATGGCGGATTTATCTGGTTCTCGGCGGACGGGGTCACCTGGTCCTATGTCGATGATCCAATATTCGATGACCTCGACGAGTTACGTGACGTGATCACGGTTGAAGATGGTCTTATCGCTGTAGGCAGCGACGGGCGGGGTGAAGCGGTGATCCTGGTTTCAGCGGATGGCCTGGTGTGGTCAGAAGCCGCAAGGTTCGGCAATGTTGAAGATGGGACAGTCGGTAGGGGCATAGGCCAGACAGACACCGGCTTCGCTGTCATATCCAACACCGTCGGCAACGACGTGGAGTTCTACCGGTCCGCCGACATCTCGTCATGGAAGGTTGTTCAACCGACGGGTTTCTTTGACGACGGAGAAGACGGCAGCGACATCGCATGCAACGAGGAACTGTGTGTCGGCGTCGGACTCCATGACGCCACCTACCGATCCGACCTACAACCCGACGCTGGCGTTGCCTGGGTTAACACGACAGGTGACCGTTACGACCTTGTCGGCCATGATTTCCAATCCGTCGGACTGACCGCCATCACATGGACCGAATCCGGCTTCCTCACAGTCGGTGACACCTCCACAGGCGAAGGCGTTGCCTGGCAATCCCAAGACGGCCGAAACTGGAATCTGGTTGTTGGACCGTTCAACGAGATGACCATCGACGGAACCTCAGCAATCGATAACAGCTACGTCATTTTCGGGACGAACCCCACCACTAACGACCTTCTCATCTGGACTTCGGCCAACGGCAATCAATGGGACCAAGAAACCATCTCAGATGACTTCCCCGAAGGTTCTCAGATCAGAACCATCAACCACAGAAACGACACTCGCATGGCCGTCGGAATCGCATCAGACACTCTCAACACAGTCATCTGGACCTCAACCAACAACCAGCCTTGGCAGCACACCGCCACACTCGAAACCACCCAGAACGGGTAGGACTCAGCCGCCCATAACCGGCATTATGTGCGATCCGTGATGCCCTGGATACCGCCGACGTGTGCCGATATTTGCGCGACTATGGGGCGTGGGCTCTCTGTGTGTGTGCTTCTACGATGCTTTAGATGAGGAATTCTCACGAGTTGGAGGCGATTGTTCGGC
>JAZFTN010000006.1:0-11538 GCA_036446715.1 Acidimicrobiia bacterium
TTCGCTGTCGCCAAAACACCCGCGGGATATTGTGTGGGATGGACTACAACGACGGGAAGTCCGATCTCATGTTGGACTATCCGGATCGGCTCAGCGAGGTCAGCATCATTAGTGATAACCGCTGCTTTCTCGAATCGGCCAGTAAACGCATCCGAAAGAAGATGTGACGCCAGGTTGACATCTGACCCTTTCTCTTCAGGGAGTTGGACCACGACAGACTTGTTTTGGCCTTGGACTGGGTTAGCCAGGCGGCGCCACTTCTCCTCGATCTGAAAATATCCATAATGGACCGTGACCATCGGGTTGAGGCTTCCTAGGGCTCGGAGGTAAACCTGCTGACGCTGAGGTGCAGTGACATCGTCAAGTGGCTTGATTCTCGCCGTGTAGTAGCGGACACCGACCACGTCGTCATCGGGGAAGAGTCTCCGTGACAGGGCCAAAAGATCTAACCACTTGGCTCGCTTGTTCTTCTTCAGTAGCCGGTAATACAAATTGAGCCCATCGACATAGATCCTCAGTCGCACGGGATCAGCTTCATTCCGAGGTTTCCTCGAGCAACGCGTCGATGTACCCCTGTCCCTGTTGCAATCTTGTCAATGTCCTTCAGTGTGAGACTTCGCCCCTTTCGTCGCCACCGAACTCCTGTCACAAACTGCTCGATCTTCTTGCCGGTGCGGAATTCGATGTAGGCGACGAGGCCGAGCAACACTGCAGTTACCGTCAGGATGAGCATCACCAGATTGAAATCCATAGGAACCGCGCGTTTCTGGCCACAGTGAGGACGCCGATCGGATCAGGCTCGCGTGTGGTGCAGTCTGTGGGACTTAAAGGCTGCGGCGCAGCCTAACGTCCCACAGACTGCACCGGGACACCTTCTCTCCCGGGGTCCCTCGGCGGGTTCTCACTCGCACCGAATGTGAGCAATCCGTGAGCAATGGCCCATTCCGCGGTGGTTTGGAATGCCCTTCACTATCGCGGAAAGGACGTTGACCTGGCCATTTCTCAGTGGGTCCCGTGGGAATCGAACCCACAACCTTCGGGTTAAAAGCCCGCTGCTCTGCCAATTGAGCTAGGGACCCTGGAGGTCAGAGGGTAATTCTCACACACCGCTTCCACACAGTCGAAGTGGGGGTCTGGCAGGATCTGTTCGGATGAGTGCGATCCGCTTCGGCATCTCAGATCTCCCACCCGACGATGGAGATGACGCGGTGTACATCGACTCGCTTGTCGAGCAGGGACATCGGGCGCTCGAATTGCCGTTCACAGGCGGGTTCCCCTGGAAACGAAGGCGTTGTGAGCAATTCGGTGTCCTTGCCGCCGAGCGTGACATCCGAATGTCTGTTCACGCTCCATACTTTGCCGCTCTGACCATTGAAGATGAGGACAAGGGTAAGCAGTCGCTGGCCGCCCTGAAACACACGATGAAGTTGGGCAAGTGGCTCGGTGCCCCGGTGATCGTTGCTCACTTCGGTAGCAACTACGACGAGGACCCTGAGGTCCTGATGGATCGGATCCGGGAGCGTCTCAGCTATATCGCTCGCAAAGTCGAGTCACTTGGCGTCGGTCTGGGTCTGGAGACTGCGGGGAACGCGAGGTCATTCGGGAGTCTGGGCGACATCGCACAGCTTGCTTCTGAATTTTCCTTTGTTCGGCCTGTCGTCGACTGGGCCCACGTCCACGCCATGACGGGTGGCGGTCTCACGTCCAAGGGAGCGTTCACCTCGGTCCTCACCTTCATCCGGGAGAGCTTCCCGGGTTGGATGATCCAGCCTCTCCAGGTGCAGTTCTCCGACAATGAGTTCGGTAAGGCGGGCGAGATACGACACGTCCCCTACGGCGAGGGCAGTCTTCGGGTAGGCCCTCTTGTCGATGCGGTCGAAGAGATGGGCATGTCGATGGTATTGATATCCGAGGCTCGTGATATGAAGAGTCATGGCCTCATCTGGAAAGAGGTTCAGGCGCACTCGGGTGGCCGAGTGAGCGTCTCTGGCAGACCTGTGTTCTCCGCAGACGTCGATTTCCCGACCCCGGTGTCCGTCTCCAAGGATGGTGATCGCTACGTGCCCTTTGGGGTGAATAGGCCCATCACGTTCTCGAACATCGACAAGGTCTTCTTCCCTGAGGATGGCTACACCAAAGGCGATCTGATCCAGTACTACGCGTCGATCGCCCCTGTCCTGCTGCCGCATCTCAATGGCCGGCCGATTTCGATGTCGAGATTCCCCGACGGGATAACGGGCTCGTCTTTCTATGAGAAACGGGCCCCCGGTCATCAACCGGAGTGGATGGGGACCACCGAGGTTGTCTCCGACTCTCGAGGTGGTGCAATCGACTTCCTACTGGCTGATTCCCCCGAGGGGTTGATGTGGTTCGCCAACATGGGGTGCATCGAGGTCCACCCGTTTCATTCGAGTGTTGAGACCCCAAACAATCCCTCCTATGCCATCTTCGACTTCGACCCCGCCGAGGGATCCGCGTGGGGCCAAGTGACGCGGGCCGCGCAGCTTCTAAAAGTCGCCTTGGGTCAAATCGGCCTCACCGGATATCCCAAGCTCTCTGGCTCGAAAGGCCTGCATGTGTACGTGCCTTTGGAACCAATACACGACTACGCCCGGGTCAGGCGATTCGTTGGGGAGGTCGGTGAGTATCTGGCCGCCGCCAACCCCGACGACATAACGATGGAGTGGGACAAGCCCAAGAGGAGGGGAAAGGTGTTCGTCGATCACAACCGCAACGCAAGCGGTCAGACGGTGGCCTCGGTCTACTCGGTTAGGCCGCGGCCCGGTGCCCCTGTGTCGGCCCCTCTGACCTGGTCAGAGGTCGGCGAGTTTTCCAACGGTGACATCACGATTGCCAACCTTTGGGATCGTCTCCAACGATTCGGAGATCTCTTTGCTCCGGTGGTGGAAGGGGGTCAGACCCTTGACGCCGCCGAAGATGCGCTGGGAATCACCTGAACCACGCAGCGGGGGTCGGAAAAAGGGTTTGGTAGCGCAGTTAGAAACCACCTGTAGGATTAGGGGATGGACCTATACGCCCGCATCAACATTCTGGGCGGTCTCTCGGTCCGGCTCCCCCATGGTGGTCTCGACGAGGCCATTGCGCTCGACAATGATCCCATCGGGCGTGCGAAGGGTTGGGCCAAGCAGGGGGTGGACTACCTTCACATCGTCGATTTGGACGCCGCTGCCTACCGTGATTACCGCAACCGCGACCTGATTGCCGAACTGGTCGAAGAGTTGAGGATCCCGGTCCAGGTGGCCGGCGGCATCAGATCCGAGGGTGAGGCCGAGCGCCTCATCGGAGCCGGTGCATGGCGGATCGTCATGGGCACTGCCGCCATCGAGAACCAGATCATGGTCTGGGACCTTTGTCGGGAGTACCCGGAAAAGATCGTTGTCTCACTCGATGTCCGACCTGACGAGGAGATAGCCACTCAGGGCTGGACTCAGAACAGTGGCCGCTTCCTCGAAGAGGTTCTCATCGAGATGTCCTCCGCCGGTGCAGTCGCCTTTCTTGTTGCCGAAGCGGGGAGAGACGCTCTCAGCGATGCTCCCAACCTGGCAATCCTCGCCGAGGCGTTGGCCACTGTGGAGGAGCCGGTCATTGCCTCCGGTGGTGTGAGGGACCTCGATGATCTCCGGGGCCTTCTCAGGTTGGAGGCCAACGGCCGCCGGCTGGGAGGAGTCATCGTGGGGCGCGAGGTGACGGCAGGCCGGTTCACAGTCGAGGAGGCGAAGGACGTCCTTGAAGGAGGGGGTCCGCTGCGGGCACCCGGGGGAATCAGCTCAACACGCACCTCGGTGGGTGTCCAGTCGCTCTCGAACGCCCTCGAGTTCTACGGGGAAGTACTCGGGTTTGATCAGGTTCGATCACCATCTCAAGGTGTTGTTGCAGCCGTGGTCCAGGCGGCCCCCGGTCAGCAGATCGAGTTGGTCGAGGGTGGAACCGCCCGCCCTGATGCCCTTGTTTTCCAGGTCGAAGACGTGGAAGAGTGGAAAGATCACCTCACCAACACCGGAGTGTCCGCGGCCACGACGTCGCTCGGACTCGAGATCGTGGATCCCGATGGTCTGGTCATACGTCTCGAGGCAGACTGATCAGCGGATCAGGGTGCGTGACTGCTCCCTCATGTACTGACGCAGATACCAGGGACCGCCCCCGCCGGCTCCGGATGTTCCCGATCCCTTCCATCCACCGAATGATTGGATGTCCGGCCAGGCACCGGTCGTAGCCCCGGCGGCCCGGTTCACATACGTGACGCCCGCCTCTATTTCGCCGAACCACTTGTCGATTTCCCTCTCGTCTGTCGAGAAAAGGCCTGCGGTGAGCCCAAACTCGGTGTCATTGGAGAGGGCGAGCCCTTCCTCCAGACCCGATACTCCAGTCACTGCAACCAGGGGCATGAACAACTCCTCGCTCCAGATCCAGGAATCGAGGGGTGCGGTGACGACGGTGGGCTCGACGAAGTGACCTCTTGTCAGATCACCATCGGTCAGTACGTTGCCTCCGACGAGAATCGTTCCACCACTGCTTCGCACCTCGTCAACTGCTCTCTCGAACCTTGTGACGACGGCTCTCTCGATGAGCGGGCCCATGAAGGTTGACCGATCAAACGGGCTGCCCACCTGAAGGTCGGCGGTGGCGCCCACCAGTTTGTCGACCAACTCATCGTGGACGGAGTGCTCGACGTAAACCCGGGAAGTGGCGCTGCACTTCTGGCCGCTCAATCCGAAGGCACCTCGCACTATCCCCTGTGTGGCGAGGTCGAGATCTGCAGATTTGGTGACTATCACCGGGTTCTTGCCACCCATTTCACAAGACACGGGCTTGGGACGTTTCTCGCCGGCAGTCTGCAACAAGTGCATTCCCACCGGGTAAGACCCGGTGAACGTGATCCCGTCGACATCGTCGTGGTGGGTCATGTGCTCCCCGATCACGACGCCTGCCCCCGTCAGAATGTGGAGGGCCCCGTCGGGGAGTCCAGCCTCATCCATCACCCGGTAGAACTCGAGAGCCATCAGGGCACCGGTGTTCGATGGCTTGACGATGACCGTGTTGCCGGTCAGCAGGGCACCGATGCTGGGCCCGGCGGCAAGAGCCATCGGAAAGTTGAAAGGAGAAATCACCGCCCAGACCCCGTATGGCCTGAGGACCGAGGTGTTGGTCTCGTTGGCGCCAAGCGAATTGAGAGGAGTGACGAACCCGACGTGTTCGGTGATCTGGCGGGCGTAGTACCTGAAGAACTCCACCGTCTCGGCCACATCGCCTAGAGATTCGAGGCGGCTCTTCCCGATTTCGTATGACATCAAGGCGGAGATCTCGAAGATCTGCTCCTCCATGATGTCAGCGGCCGTGAGCATGAGGTCGCGGCGTGCCTCCCATCCCCAAGCCTCCCACTCGTGGGCGAAGACGCTCGCGGCAGAGATTGCGTCGTCTACGTCGTTGATCGTGGCTTGGGCATACCGCCCGACGAGGATGTCGCGGTCGATGGGCGACACCTCCTCAAAAAGCTCCCTGTCGCGTCGATGTTCTCCGTTGACGATCACGCCGTGTGACTGACCGAGGCGCGACTCGACGTCGACAACGGCCGCGTCGAAAGAGGCGTTGAGCTCTTCGTTGTCGGCCGACATGGTGGCGTATGTGATCTTCAGGGCCATCGTTGATCCTCGTTGGTGCCAGATTGCAAACACTGGGACGATACATGCTCGCCCCGGTGGAAATGCCGGGAGAGTTCCCCGCGTAGGTCTGGTGACCCACGGTTTGCGTATGGGTCTATCGACCGGTACGGACCGGCGCGATTGAGTCCGATCAATAATGCATGTCCGTAGGACTGGCCGAGACTCTTTTGGCAGCCAACACCGACATGCGTCGCATTCATCGTCGCGTGGTACAGGTAGGAGCTGCCGCGTCGTGGACCGCCGCGGCCGTCTTCCTGGTAGCCGGCTTTCTTGCCGGCAATGACGGATTGTTCGTCGAGGCGGTCGGGCCGATCATCGTCGCAGGATTCATGACGGTGTTGATCGTTCTCAGGCGTGAGAACGGGGGTATGGCCTTGTTCGCGGCGGCGATTGTCACCATGGTCATGTACACCGTGGTGGGTGGTGAGGACACCCTTCTTCCCGCGGCGCTGGCCCTGGTGGTCATCTGCGCCATAGGGATGCTGCTGATAGAGAGTCATCGAGTCATCACGGTCACCGGAGTCGCCCTTTTTCTGGCAGTCGCTCCACTGTTCTGGTCGCTCTCTCTGACCGCTTCGCTTCAGCTGGGCGTCGTGATGGCACTCGCGTTCGTAATGACATCGGCGATCTTCTTCACCATTCGCAACGCGGCCACCGCCTTGAACGTGCGTTTTCAGACGCTGTTCGAAAACTCACCGACCGCCGTGATGGAAGAGGACTGGACCAAAGCACTTGCCCACATCAGGTCGGAGTACACCGGACGTCCCGATCGCATCAGGGCATTCCTGATGGCCTACCCGGCAGTGGTCCGGCGGGCCGTGTCCCAGGCGAAGATCGTTCGTGTCAACCAGGCTGCCATCGAGCTTCTCGAAGCCGACGGACCCGAGGACCTTCTCGGGTACCGGGACGGCAACAAAGTCACCGATGAAACCTTGGAGGGGTTCGTAAGCGCTCTGGTGGCGCTTTACGAAGGACGATCATCTTTCGAGGAGGACATTCCCGCTTTGACGATGAAAGGGCGTTCGATCTGGTTGCAGACCCGCTGTGTGAACACGTCATCAGGCTCGACGGCGGCATCGATTCTCATTGGTCTTGCCGACATCACCCACATCAAGGCGCGACAGGAGGCAATGGCAGACCTGGTCAAGGCCAAGGACGAGTTCATTGCCGGGGTCAGCCACGAGCTGCGCACACCACTGACCGCTGTAATCGGCCTCACATCTGAGATGAGCTCCACGAACTCGCTCAGCGATGAGGAACGCTCCGAACTCATGGGCCTGGTTGCCGATCAGGCCGTTGAGATGTCCAATATCGTCGATGATCTGCTGGTGGCGGCCCGGGCCGAGATGGGGAGGGTGGCAGTCGAAGCGACCGTGGTCGATCTTCAGTCCGAGTTGGAGGCAGCCATTGAAGGACTGGGTATCGAAATTCGAGAGCTCCCTGTTTCGACCCCAAGCGCCATTGCTGATCCGAGCCGCGTCCGCCAGGTCCTTCGCAACCTGTTGACGAATGCCGAGCGATATGGCGGGCCCAACCGACGCATCGTTTCGGGGGCCTTCTTCGACTACGTCTGGCTCGAAATCAGAGATGATGGCCCTGGTGTTACTTCAGACGAGGCCGTTCACATCTTCGAACCTTACGGAACTGCCCACTCCGGAGTCAGAGGATCGGTCGGCTTGGGTCTCTCGGTTTCAAGGCAACTCACCGAGCTGATGGGTGGATCTCTCACCTATCGTCGGGACCTCGATGAGACGGTTTTCAGGCTCGAGCTTCCGATGGCTCCGGAGCGTCACCAGGTTCTAGGAGCCCGTTGAACAATGCATGTCACTCATCTCGACGACCAATCATCACCACTCGCAGTGTCCTCGGCTTCGCCATTCCGCCACAAGGAGTGGCGAAACCTCGTCCTTGCGACTGGCACGCCTGGCCGCCGATCTGAGCAACGGCATCATTCAACAGACTCCTAGCTTCCAACAACGCCGGTGACTAACTAACTTCTTGTTAGTAATGCCAGACATCTCGATGCCGATTCTCTACTGGCCACTGCTGTTGCTGGGGGCCTACCTGCTGGGCTCGGTCCCGTTTGCCCAGGTCCTGGCGCGGATCAACGGCGTCGACTTGCGAGAGGTTGGATCCGGAAATGTCGGTGCCGGCAACCTGGCCCGCGAAGTCGGCAAGGGATGGGGGGCGTTGGCGGCGGTCCTCGACGGTCTCAAGGGCCTCTTTCCGGTATGGATAGCTCGTAAGGCTGGTCTTGGGCTCGGGGCTGCCGGGATCGCCGGTTTGGCTGCGGTTCTCGGCCATAACTGGTCGATTTGGCTTCGGGGCCGTTCCGGACGAGGCCTGGCCACCTCAGCGGGTGTTGTCCTGGGTCTCGACCCGGTTCTTCTCGTTTGGACTGCGGGCTGGTCTATTGCGGGATGGAAGATTGGAAGTGGTCTTGGAGGGTTCCTCGGTTGGGGTCTTTTGCCAATCGTTGCTGTGGCCCTAGGTCGCCCTGCCACGGAGAGCCTGGTTCTTCTCCTGCTCACGGTTGTGCTGATGGCACGAAGGGCGCAAGGCAATCTGGATAGCCCCGTGGGCAGGGGACCGGCCCTATGGAGGGTGATCCATGACAACGATGCGGTCGAGGAGAGCTTCCCGGACACGGTTGAAGACCCGCTGACTCCATGAACCCGAAATGGGTCCTTTGGATCGCCGGCGTCTCGGCGGTGCTCTACATCGGTGTCGCCTTCTGGGTCATCAACAACCCCAACTTCGATATCCCGCCCCTGAGTGGATCTGCCCTTGCCCTTGTTGTCCTCGCCGGTTTCGTCCAAATCACCGCGAAGTGGTTCTTTGGGTTGCTGTTTCGAGAGTCGGTGCGGAAGGCCGGTGGGGAGATTCGTGCATGGTTGGCCTTCAAGGCTGCTCTCGTCGGCGCGGGGGTGGCCCGGATGATCCCCGCAGGTGGGGCCATCACTCCTGTTGCCATGTCCTGGACGGTTCGTGAAGAGGCCGACGGCTCGGCTGGCGCCGGGATCAGGACGGTGTTGCTGAACTACTCGGGGCTCCTGATCATGACTGGGGTGGGGTTGCTCTTCGCCCGCCCCGAGGAATCGGCTCAGATCGCCTCGATCAGCCTTTTCGTGCTGGCGCCCTTTGTTCTCGTCGCCGGTCTCGCTTTCATGTTCGGTTCGGGAAAACTCGGCACGCTGGTCAGGTTCCTTCCGAGGTTCGCTCGCGAGAAGCTGGAGCAGACGACTATCGATCATCTCCCGGGTTGGGAGTCACAGATCTATATCTGGACCCGGCTGGTGCTCGAGGCTGGTGCGTTGTGGATTGTCCTCTTCGCTTTTGGGATAGAGGTCAATGCCTTCCAGGCGATGGCCGCTTTCGGTGTTTCTCAGCTGGCGGGGGGTCTCCCCGGTACACCGGGAGGGATGGGTGTGGTCGAAGGCACACTGACCTTCGTCCTTGTTGTCGCCTACGGATTCCCCGTCTCCGCCATCATCGCTCCGGTCCTCGTGTTTCGGGTGGTCTCATTCTGGCTTCCCGCAGTTCTGGGGTTTCTTGCCGGCGGATCGACCTTTCTGCGCTCGGAGGCAGCCAAGAAGGCGGAGGCCGCCGGTTAGCCATCAGGGGGTACGCTTCAGAGTATGTCTGACAAAGTCTCCTTCAAGCTCTCGAATCAAGACGGCGAAACCGTCTCGGATGCCGATCTCGCCGGCCGAAAGTATGTGATGTTCTTCTATCCGCGAGCGATGACGCCGGGCTGCACCACCGAGTCGTGCGACTTTCGAGACAGCTATGACGAGTTCGCCACCGCCGGCTATGCCATCGTTGGGGTGAGCCCGGACAAGCCCGCGTCGAACAAGAAGTTCCAGGAGAAGGAAGGGCTCAATTTCGACCTTCTCTCCGACGAGGACCATGTCCTGGCCGAGAGTCTTGGGGCATGGGGCGACAAGACCCTGTACGGCAAACTCAGTCGAGGCCTCATTCGCTCGACCTTCGTCGTGGACGAGAGCGGCTCATTGATCGAGGCCTACCGAAACGTCCGCGCCAAGGGTCATGTAGCGCGGGTCAAGGCAGACCTGCTCGGCTGACAGCACACGCTTCAACCGCCCAGTTCGATACCGGCCAGCCCTTCGAGAGCCTTCACGAGAGCATGGTTGCCATCCGAGCCCAACCCACGGGCCTGGAGTGACCGATAGAGCTGGAAGACAAGCGCCACGCCCGGCATAGGGACACCGAGGTCGTCCGCGGCCTCGAGAACAAGCCGGAGGTCTTTCTGCTGGAGATCGATGGTGAAACCGGGCCGCCAGTCTCGTTCGATCATCTGCGGCCCCCGGTTGGAGAGCATCCACGACCCGGCGGCGCCTCCCTCGACGGCTTGCAGGGTTTTACGGAGGTCGAGGTCGGCGGCCTGGGCCAAAAGCAACGCCTCCGAAACGGCGAGTTGGTTGAGCACCACCAGGACCTGATTCACGGCCTTCACCATCTGACCGGAACCCGGCTCCTCACCGACGTGAACCACGGATTTCGAGTAGGCGTCCATGAATGGCCGGGTCTTCTCGACGGCATCAGACGAACCGCCCACCATTACCGCAAGCGTGCCGTTGACGGCGCCTTCCGACCCACCGGAGACGGGGGCGTCGACCCAGTCGACTCCAAGTTCGGCGGCCCGGGTGGCCAGACCCTTGGTGGCGACGGGCGAGATTGTCGAGTGGTCTACGAGAATGTCGCCATCTGTCATCCCATGAATTACTCCATAGTCGCCAAAGACGACCTCCTCGACGTCGGGTGTGTCCGAGACGCAGACGAACACGATGTCACTCTCAGGGCCGACCTCACGTGGGGTGTCGACCACTTGGGCGTCCAGGTCGTCTGCTTTGGATCTAGTCCGGTTCCAGACCGTCAGGGGGTATCCCGCCGCTTCGAGGTTCGCCGCCATCCCATGGCCCATTATTCCCAGACCGATGAAACCGAGTCTTGTCATGCTGCCGCACACTAGAGACCTGCTAAACCCGTAGCGATGCCACATGACCGACTCGATGCGGCCCTGTCTACGGAGGTCACCACGCTTTTGGAGACCGGCACCGGAAAGGGAGCCGAGGCAGTGATAACCGCCGTCGTGCCGCCCCGTTCCGGTCTGGGCCGTCGTTACCGCCTTGCCGGGTCGGATCGGCAATTCGTTCGGATGAACTCGAACAGCTACCTGGGGCTATCGCTCCATCCCGCGGTGGTTGCCGCTGAAGAGACTGCTGCTCAGCAATTTGGGGCCGGACCCGGCGCCGTCAGGTTTATCTCCGGGACCCACCAGACACACCTGGATCTGGAGCACCGTCTCGCAGGTTTTCATGGGCGCGAAGCAGCCATTGTCTACTCGTCGGCCTATGCGGCCGTGTTGTCCACGCTCGCCTCCCTGATCACACCGAAGACGTTCGTTCTCAGTGACGAGTTGAACCACAACTGCATCATCAATGGGGTTCGGATGTCCCGGCCGGCATCACGAGGCGTATATCCGCATCTCGATATGAGTGCTCTCGATAGCGCCTTGGGTGAGGCCGCTGGTACCGCTGTACGAGCCGTGGTGATCACCGACGGCGTGTTCTCGATGAGAGGTGACTTCGCGGACCTGTCGGCAATCAACGAGGTCGCCGATGGTCACGATTCTGCATATCCGGAGAATGTGGTTGTCGTCGTTGACGATTCCCACGGCATCGGCGCCTATGGAGTAACCGGCCGGGGAACGGAAGAGGCGACCGGAGGCGTCGCTGACGTTCTCATCGGCACGCTCGGCAAATCCTTTGGCGCCAACGGTGGCTACGTCACGGCCACATCCCCCATCGTTTCCTACCTCCGAGAGAAGAGTCCG
>JAZFTN010000007.1:0-3319 GCA_036446715.1 Acidimicrobiia bacterium
AGTAGGTCTCCATGGTGGAGTCCATCCCGCTCACCTGGGAAGAGGTTGCGCGTGTCTACGGACGGAAGATCTACAACTTCGCCTATCGCCTCACCGGCAACGCCGATGACGCCCACGACCTCGTCCAGGAGGTCCTTCTCAGAGTTCGTCGCGGGCTTGCCAACTATCAGCCGGGGAGTTTCGAGGGCTGGCTTTGGAGGATCACCCGCAACGCCTTTCTCGACGAGATTCGAAAACGCAAGCGCCGCCCGACTTCCCCTCTCCCCGACGAGATCGACCGTTGGGATGTCGCGACCTCAAACCCCGCTGACGTCGAATACGCCCGGATCACACTCGGGGACGATATTCAGAAGGCGCTTCTGGAGCTCCCGATCGAGTTTCGAGAAGCTGTGGTGTTGTGTGATGTCATCGGTCTCTCCTATGAGGAGATTGCCCGGGCCGTCTCGGTTCCCATCGGCACCGTGCGAAGCCGGATTCATCGCGGTCGCAGGATGATGAGGGAGCTATTGACGTGACCCATCCCTCGGAGCTGATCAGTGCATACCTCGACGGGGAGCTCATCGAGGACGAGACCTCGGAGTTGCTCAGCCATCTCGCCAAATGCGGCCGGTGCTTTGCAGACCTCGAGGAGATGCAATCCGTCAGGGCCGCGGTACGGTCCCTCCCGGTTCTCGAGGTTCCACCAGGTCTGCTGTCGGAGGCGGCCGCCGTTGTCGTCCCGATTCACCGAAACCGGGGTGTCTGGGTTGGCGCGGCCGCCGCTGCTGTCGCCCTGATCATTGCGATCGCCTCCATCGTCACCCCACCACCAGCTTCAATTTCCGCCGACGATCTGAGCAGTCGTTTCGGTGCCCGAGCGTCGCTCGATCCGGCATTCAGTCCCGCCAAGGTCGTGGTACCGGTACTGGGGAACCTGAGCGAATGAAGCGACTCGTATCCCTGGTTGTGGTTTTCATGCTCATGCCCACTTCGGCTGCGTGGGCTACAGAGTTGGACGAGCTACTGGAACAGAGTCGTGAGGCTGCGTACACGGCCGAGCAGATCATCAGCTGTTCGACGCCGGATGGTGTGCGAGACGCCGTTGTGAGGATTGCTCAGAGCAGCGGGGAGATCCGGATGACGTCAACGGTTGCCGGCGACATCGAAGTGTCCTCTGGCGACGGGGGTTGGACTCTGTCTCGTCAAGGTGGCGTCATCTCCTCTGCCTTGGTCGACTCAGAGGATATGGCACCCATCGAGCCTCTCTATGTTGTCGAGGATGCAGGCACCGCCGACTTTCTCGGACGGGAGGTCACGGTTCACCAACTGATCCGCGATGGTGTTCTTCGCGCGGAGCTGGTTTTTGATGATGAGACCGGGGCTCTCGTGACTGCGACGACTTTCACTGCGAGTGGCGACACCTATTGCGAGCGGCGTTTTGTCTCGTTCGACCCGACCGATCCGATGCTCGAGTCACCTGACTTTCTCGAAGCCGAAGTACTTCAGCCGCGCAGCGAGGTCGAAACCCTTCTGCCGGAGAGCGTGGGGGGCTTCGATCGTCTCGACTTCTATGAGGATGAGGATGGGCTTCGCTTCGCCTACTACTCAGACGGGTTCTTCTCGTTCGCCGTCTTCGAGACACCTACCATCGTGGCCTTACCCGACGCGAGGACGATCCAGTTCGGAGAAGCGGTCTACCAACGCACCTTCACGGCCGGACAGGTGACATACGTCTGGGAGACCCGTTCCGGGGGCATGGCTCTGTTGGGCGACCTCCCACCGGATCTCCATGAGTCGGTGCTGGCGACCCTGCCTCCACCACAAGACCCCGGCATCCTCCGTCGTCTATGGCGCAGCCTCTTTGGCTAGTCGAACTGAGGACCCGCGGGCTCTCGAGCGAACCTGAGGTAGTTAGGCCCGGATACGGGCCTAACTACCTCAGGTTCGCAGTTTTAGGTCCAGCCGTCGAGGAGGACCCGGGCTGCCCAGGCGGTTGGGTCGCGAAGCTCGGCGGCGGTAGGCATGCGCGACGGGTCGGACCACAGTGTTCTCAGCGAGCCCTCGCCGTACCGTTTCTCCACGTCCTGGTTGAAAGCGTCGCCTAGCTGGGTGACCTCGACGGACACCGGTCCGACGCCGATGGTCGGCTGCTCGGCAAGTTCGATCCGAGCGATGTCCCGAGCCTCGGAGATCTGGTCGAAGTTCGGAGCGATGTCTCTCAGAGCCCTCCGCGCCAGCAGTCTCGAGCAACCGGTGATGGCTCCGAGAAAGGCTTCCAGCTCGGCACGCGGGGCCTCGGCCTCTTCCCCACCGATCAAGCCTTCGATACCCCCCGCTTCTTCGAGGGCGCGCTCGATGTCAGCCGGGTCGGTGCCTCCCATCATCAGGCCGCTCAGCTTGGTCGGGTCGATCTTGGCTGCCTTGGCATAGTCGCCGGTGAGATCGGACAGGTGGTCCTGTATCCACGGCAACTGGCTGGTGGCCCGGAATGCAACCTCGTTGGCGACCACCCAGAGATGAACCTCTCGTCGATCGACACCCTCGACCGTCAGCGACTCGATGTTGCTGACGACGAGACTCATCGCACCAAGTCGATCCTGAGGCAGCCCGGCGTCGAACGACGCGGCTACCCATGTGGCGAGAAAGCCGACAAGGGACCCGGCCTGAAGGCCGACGATTGCCGGGCCCATCTGAGCGAGGAGCGGCGCCACCGGCGAGTCACCTCCAATCGACTCACCAAATGGCTCTACCAGCGGGGCGTAAGACTCGAGATTCTTCTCTGCCCAGGTACGAGGGTCAACGGGGAGCACGTCGGTGGCGGGAATGACCCGAAACGGTGCGACCTGCTCCATTCGGTACTCGGCCAGACGCGTCAGTTCCCTGAACTCCTCTGCTGCCCAGGGCTCTACAGGCTGTCGCTCACCCGCCAAATGTCTGGCTACCTCAGCGGCCAGTTTCCAATTGATCGGGCCAGGCTGGTCGAAGAGCTCAAACAGTTTCGAGAAGAGGTCGTCACTCATCTATTCGAGCTTTCCGAGTACAACGTCGAGAAGTAATCCATCGTCGGCACGCAGGATACGGATTTCCACATTGTCGTTGGCGCGAAGACTTCGAAGCGTGGCCAGAAGGTCATCGATCGTGTGGACTTGAGTGTCCGCTATCTCGACGACGACGTCGTTGATCTGGCCCCCCGATTCCTCATATGCCGACCCGGCGGGCATCCCGGTTACGCCCACACCCACGGGATACTCAGCTTCCCCTTCCTCAGCCCAAACGGTTGAACCTGTGATCCCGAGGAACGCGTGTTCGACTTGCCCGTTCTCGATGATGTCGGTGACGA
>JAZFTN010000008.1:0-5583 GCA_036446715.1 Acidimicrobiia bacterium
CATGATAGTGGCTGTGTTCTGGGACCGTAGCGCGCTGGTTCTGGACAAAGACCTGCTGGCGCGCAAGCAGCGCGAGGTGGTTCTGCCATACCTGGAAAGCAAAAAAGCGGCAATAGCGGAGATCCGGGGGTTCACCGGCGAGACTCCCGAAACAATCGAGGATATCGCGGCGAGAACCGTTACCTACGACTTCGCCCGACTCACCGATGACGCCATCGAAGTGAAGACCTCGGCGTTCGGCGACGCCATCATCGATCACATGTAGCCGGTTGCGCCGGTCAGCCGCGCCCGGCGACCAGGATTGCCAACAGTCTGAGTATTTCGATGTAGAGCCAGACGATGGTGACCATCAGCCCGAAGGCGGCGAACCAAGAGGAGGCCTTGGGCGCACCCATGGCGATGCCGTGTTCGACAACTGCGAAGTCGAGCAACAGGTTGAGGGCGGTGATGATCACCACGAAGATGCTGAACACCAGGGCTGGGGTGCCGACACCCCAGATCAGAGGGACATTGGCTCCGAATATCGAGAGAAACAGCGACAACAGATAGAACCCGATCCCGACCGTGGCGATGATGATCACCGATCGCAATTTCTGGGTGACCTTGACTATCCCCGTGGCATACAGGAACAGCATCGAGAGGAAAACCGCAATGCTTGCTGTCAACGCCAGGAAGACGATCCCGTCGTAGAAGTTCTCGTACTGCTTTGAGAGGGCACCGATGAAGGTCCCTGCGTTAGCGAGTAGACGACTCCGGTGAACGGAGCAAGCTTCGGGTTGGAGACAGTGAGGATGACCAGGACTATCAGTCCGATGGCGAAGGCCCACCACCAACGCCAGATGGTGTCGGCGTCAGCCCAACCGTAGGTGGCACCCGCTCCGACGAGAAACAGCAGGAAGAAAGTGGCCGCGATGACGGAGCCGATGGTCATCCGATCGCCGGTAGTGGGTTCGGGTGGGGGTGCTGCTTGCAGGGCGGCATCCGATGCCGCGGGCTCGCCGAATTGCTTTGTCAGTACTGGGTTGGCCATCGAAACAGCGAAGGGAAAAGGCCTGAGAACACGGCATCAAGGGAACCGTCTCGACAACCCCTACAATTCAGGGTGTTCGACCGCGGAGTCACAGTTGACGGCGATTCAGATCACTCGAGCCATCGATGTCCTCCCCGAGGAGGAGATCGCCGCTGTGCAACCGCTGGTGGACGAGATCAACAGGCTGAAGATCGAGCGCAATGCAGTCGTCGCCGCACACAACTACATGACACCGGACATATTCCATTTGGCGGCCGACATAACCGGTGACTCGTTGGCTCTCGCCAATCTCGCCCTCGAGACCGATGCCGATGTCATCGTTCTCGCCGGTGTTGTCTTCATGGCGGAGACGGCCAAGATCATCAACCCTGAGAAAACGGTTCTGATCCCCGATCTGGAGGCGGGATGCTCTCTGGCGGACGGGATCACCGGGTCTGATGTGCGCAGAATGAAGGAGCGGTATCCCGGTGTGCCGGTTGTCTCCTATGTCAACACTTCCGCCGAGGTGAAGGCGGAGTCAGAAATAACCTGCACCTCCGGCAACGCCCTGGCGGTGGTCGAGTCCCTTGGCGTCGAGCGGGTGATTTTCACGCCGGATCAGTACCTGGGGAAGTGGGTCGCCGGCAAAACCGGGGTCGAGATGATCCTCTGGGAGGGCTCTTGCATGGTGCATGTGCGATTCACCGGGGCGGAGATCTCGGACTACAAGAAGGACATGGGGGACATTCCAGTAATCGCCCATCCTGAGTGTCCCCCCGACGTGCTGGCCGAGGCCGTCTATGTGGGCTCGACACACGGCATGATCAACTGGGTTAGCAAGCATCAACCGCGGAAGGTGATGATGATCACCGAGTGCTCGATGGCCGACAACGTCGCGTCGGCCGCACCCGATACCGAGTTCGTTCGCCCCTGCAACCTGTGTCCCCACATGAAGCGGATAACGCTCGAAAACATCCGGCAATCACTCGAGACCTTGACCCACCAGATCGAGATCCCCGAGGATGTCGCTGAGCGGGCTCGTCGGGCCGTCAATCGCATGCTCGAGGTCGGGCGACAGGATTGATGGGCTAGCGAATGGCCAAGCTGTCACGCCTCGACGCCCCCCTGATCGTCGGGGCGGGCGTCGCCGGCCTCTCCGCTGCGCTGGGGCTCAAACGGGCATATGTGATCTCCACACCGGATACCGGCTCGACGTGGTGGGCCCAGGGAGGCATCGCGGCGGCCCTCGCCGCCGATGATTCCCCGCGTGCACATGCCGAAGACACCTTTGCCGTTGCTGGTGGTCTGGCCGCCGCCGCCGCCGTAGAGGCTTTGACGCGTGGCGGACCCGCCGCCATCGAGCGATTGGTCCAGATGGGTGCCGAGTTCGACCGCGACGACCAGGGAGAGCTGCTGCTAGGTCGGGAAGGCGGTCATCACGCACGGCGAGTCGTCCACGCCGATGGCGATGCCACCGGAGCCGAGGTCATGCGGGCGCTGAACGCTGCCGTGGCCGCGGGTGACTCGGTGACGGTCATAGAGGGACGCGTTGTCGACATAGTTCGAACGGCCGGCAGAGTGGCCGGCGTGATCACGGCAGACGGAAAGAAGCGACATATCTATGTCGCTCCGGCCGTCATCATGGCAACAGGTGGTGCCGGTCGCATGTATTCGATGACAACCAATCCGCCAGGTGTCAACGGAGAAGGGATCGTGATGGCCGGTCGCGCCGGGGCCAGACTTGCCGATCTGGAGTTCGTTCAGTTCCATCCGACCGCGCTGTTGGCGGGCAAGGATCCGATGCCTCTTTTGACGGAGG
Source organism: Acidimicrobiia bacterium (assembly GCA_036446715.1). Taxonomy (GTDB): domain Bacteria; phylum Actinomycetota; class Acidimicrobiia; order Spongiisociales; family ZC4RG35; genus SZUA-217. Next base: position 2,829 of record JAZFTN010000008.1, read on the forward strand.
CCCTTCGTGGTGAGGGAGCAACGCTTGTCGATCCCCACGGAAGACGCTTCATGGACCAATACCACCCGATGGCCGAACTCGCTCCACGCGATATCGTGGCCAGAGCGATCTTCTGGCAATACGACCGCGGCTCCAGTGCGTTTCTGGACGCGCGTTCGATCATCAACTTTCATGAGCGGTTCCCAACAGTGACAGCCCACGCGATGTCGGTCGATCTCGACCCGTCGAGCGACCTTCTTCCCGTTTCTCCGGCTGCCCACTACTACATGGGTGGCATCGACGCCGATACCCACGGTCGGACATCTGTTGACGGGTTGTGGGCAGTAGGCGAGTGCGCGTCGACGGGGGTGCACGGAGCCAATCGCCTGGCCTCGAACTCGCTGCTCGAGGGTCTCGTGTTCGGTGCTCGCGTCGCCCTGAATGTGAGTGATCACATGGTTGAGCCCGTCGGGGATCTAAGGGTTCCCAAGGATTCGTTGCGTCTGCCGGTTTTCCCTGGACCGGCCCTCGAAGATCTTCGCAAGATCATGTGGGACCGGGTCGGTCTGATTCGCACCGGCGATGGTCTGTGGGAAGCCCGGAACGCAATTCGAGACCTCGAGCCAATTCTGAAGAGGACGATCGCCGGTCGGGATGCCGCCAACCTCGGTTTGATGATCGTGATGGCAGCCCTCAGGCGAAGCGAGTCTCGCGGGGGTCATTATCGGGCTGATTACCCCGACTTGGATCCGACCCAGGAGCATCGGACCCTCATCGACCCCGGTGCGGTCGAGACCATCGTGGTCGGATAGTGAAACGATCTGACTACGCCGCCATCGTGGAACGAGCCCTGGTCGAGGACCTATCAGACGTTGGGGACATCACCACCCAGGCGGTGATCCCCGAGGGAACGATGGCTCGTGGGGAGCTTGTCACACGGAGGCCAGGGGTCGTCGCCGGGCTGGACGTGGCTGCGCTCGTCTTTGAAGTAGTCGATCAGGAGATCGTCTTCGAGGCAGCTTCTTCCGATGGCGACCGGGTTGATGCGGGTGCGACACTGGCAACAGTGAAGGGTCGAGCGCGGTCGATCCTCACTGCCGAACGGACCGCGCTGAATCTGCTCGCTCGAATGTCAGGTGTGGCCACCGAGACCGCCCGTTTGGTGGAGGTCGTGGATGGCACCGGAACCTCGATCTCTGACACCCGTAAGACGATGCCCGGGCTCCGTATCCTCGACAAGTACGCCGTGACGATGGGTGGTGGGGTAAACCACCGGATGGGTCTGTACGACGCGGTGATGATCAAGGACAACCACATCGCCGCCGCCGGCGATATCGGTGCGGCCGTGGCGAAGGCCCGTACCTCTGTCGGTCCCGATGTGATGATCGAGGTCGAAGTGGAGAATCTCGACCAGTTGGCTGAGGTAATCGGCACGGATGCCGATCGTGTTCTTTTCGACAACATGGATCTCGTCACGCTTCGAGAGGCTGTGGTGACATTGGCAGGTGAAGAGATCGTCACAGAGGCCTCGGGGGGTGTGACCCTGGAAACCGTCAGAGCGATCGCTGAAACCGGGGTTGATGTCGTCTCCGTCGGCTGGATCACCCACTCTCCACCCCAGCTGGACATCGGACTCGACTTCGTGTCCTAATCCGTCCAGCTGTAGCCTCGAAGCCATGAATGAACCACGCCGTGTGGCGGTTACCGGAGCCGCCGGCCAGATCGGTTATAGCCTGCTGTTCCGCATCGCCTCCGGAGCGATGCTCGGACCCGACCAACCCGTGATTCTCCAGATGCTCGAGATAGCTCCCGCGCTCCCCGCTCTTGACGGTGTTTCGATGGAGCTCGAAGATTGTGCCTTCCCTCTGCTCGCCGGAACGGTCAAGACCGATGATGCGGAAGAGGCTTTCTCTGATGCGGACATGGCCCTGCTTGTCGGCGCCATGCCCCGTAAGGAGGGAATGGAGCGCTCCGACTTGCTTGCCGCCAACGGAGCGATCTTCACCGTCCAGGGCAAGGCCATTGCGGTTTCGGCCAAGCCGAAAATAAACGTTCTGGTCGTGGGCAATCCGGCCAACACCAACTCACTGATTGCGATGAGCAATGCCGTGGGCATGGATCCCCGCAACTTCACTGCGATGACTCGTCTCGACCACAACCGGGCGAAGAGCCAGCTTTCGGCGAAGATCGGTCGTCCGGTGTCGTCGATCAAGAAGATGACGATCTGGGGCAACCATTCCACCACCCAGTATCCGGACCTGTTTCATTGCGAGGTGGACGGGCAATTGGCCTACGAGCTGATTGACGACCACGACTGGGTGAACGACGATTTCATCCCGACCGTTGCCAAGCGCGGTGCGGCCGTCATCGCGGCCCGTGGTGCGTCTTCGGCTGCGTCGGCGGCCAACGCGGCCATCGAGCACATGAGAGACTGGGCGATGGACACCCCGGAGGGTGACTGGGTCTCCATGGGTGTTCCGTCTGACGGTTCCTACGGTGTGCCCGAAGGTTTGATCTCGTCGTTCCCGTGTGTGGTCCGTGACGGTGAGTGGGAGATCGTCCAGGGTCTCGAGATCGATGACTATTCGCGGGCCAAGATCGACACCTCGGTTGCCGAGCTCGAGGTGGAGCGGGACACGGTGCGCGAACTAAGTCTGATCTGACAGGCTCGAACGAGAAATCAGGAAACCACTTTGGGCTCGAGGTGAAAAACGGAGCTCTCCTGCCACTCCACCGTGCCGTTCCACCACAAGAAGTTGGTTCTCCAGGTGTGATC
>JAZFTN010000009.1:0-14741 GCA_036446715.1 Acidimicrobiia bacterium
TTGTTATGTCCGCGTGGTCGATGGTCATCTTGGTTCCGGCGACAGTCTCCGGTTTATGGCCACCAAGGAGGTGCACGCCGCCAACGAGATCGGATTCCTCACCCCGACATTCGTCCCGGTCGGCACCCTGGGACCCGGCGAGGTCGGATATCTGATCACAGGCGTCAAGGAGATCGACAGGATCAAGGTCGGTGACACGATAACCGGTGCTCGAACACCGGCGACCGAGCCTCTCCCCGGCTACGCCGAGCCCAACTCGATGGTGTTCTCCGGGCTCTTTCCGACCGATGGTGACGATTTCGAAAAACTGAGGGAGGCGTTGGAGAAACTGAAACTCAACGATGCCTCGCTGGCATGGGAGCCGGAGACATCCAAGGCGCTCGGGTTCGGGTTTCGGTGCGGGTTCCTCGGCCTGCTTCACATGGAGATCGTGAGGGAGCGTCTGGAGAGGGAATACGACCTCGATCTGGTTGCAACCGCACCGTCGGTTGCGTATCGGGTCACTATGCCGGACGGTTCGGTGAACGAGATCAAGTCGCCACAGGATCTTCCTGAGAGCATCGATCGTCTTGGGGTCGCCGAGCCGTATGTGAAAGCGATGATCCTCACGCCGGCCGAGTACGTCGGGCCGATCATGGAGCTGGCGACAGGCCGGCGGGGTCTCGTCGGAGGCATGAACTATCTGAGTCCCGAGAGGGTCGAGCTCGACTTCGAGATACCGCTAGCGGAGATCGTCTTCGACTTCTTCGACATACTCAAGTCGAAGACCAAGGGATACGCATCGCTGGACTACGAGCCCGCCGACTACAGAGAAGCCGATCTGGTCAAGGTCGATATCCTTCTCAACGGCCAACCGGTCGACGCGTTCTCAGCCATCGTTCATCGCGACGGGGCGGACGCCTACGGGAAGAAGATGACCGGCCGTCTCCGAGGCCTCATCCCGAGGCAGCTCTTCGATGTTCCCATCCAGGCCGCAATCGGCGGCCGGATCATCAGTCGGGAGACCGTGAAAGCCAAACGGAAAGACGTCACGGCCAAGTGTTACGGCGGTGACATCAGCCGGAAGAAGAAACTCCTTCAGCGACAGAAGGAGGGCAAGAAGAGAATGAAGATGGTTGGTTCGGTGGAAGTACCGCAAGAGGCTTTCGTTGCTGCTCTCAAAGTGGACGATGACTCGTGACCCCCGCTGAGGCCGATGGCTACTCTCGAAGCTCCGCCGCTTACGTTCACGTCCCGTTCTGCTCCTCGATCTGCCCGTATTGTGACTTTGCAGTCGTTGCGGGGCGCGACGATCTCGCCGACCGCTATATCGATGCGGTATGCAGCGATATCTCAAACTCAGAGCCCTGGCGCCCGCTCGATGCGATCTACTTTGGAGGGGGGACCCCGAGTCATGTCGATCCGTCCTTGCTGGGTGTTGTCTTGGATGCACTATCGCTGAAACACGGCATTGCCGGCGACGCCGAAATCAGTCTCGAAGCCAACCCCGAGGACTTCGACACGGTACGGGCAACCTCGTTGCATGGTCTCGGGTTCAACAGAGTGTCGTTTGGCGCACAGAGCTTTGACGCAGAGGTTCTGGTGGCGCTCGGCCGCGGCCATCAATCCGGCCAGATCGAATCTTCGGTTCGGGCCGCCCGGGAGGCCGGCTTCGAGAATGTCTCGCTCGACCTCATCTACGGCACGCCTGGCGAGACAACCAACTCATGGAACGACACTTTGAGTCAGGCGATCGACCTGGCCCCGGATCACGTCTCCTGCTACGCATTGACCGTCGAGTCCGGCACACCATTGAGCCGCGCAGTCAGAGACGGAGCCGAGGCCCCTGACCCGGACACACAGGCAGACCGATACGAGTACGCCGACACCGTGTTGGGCATGGCCGGCCATAACCGATACGAGGTCTCCAATTGGTCGCGTGTCGGGTTCGAGTGCCGCTACAACCTCACAGTCTGGGCACAAGGGGAGTATGAGGCTTACGGCAACGGAGCTCACGGGTTCAGAGACGGCCGTCGCTTCCGCAATATTCGTCGGCTCGAGGCTTATGTCGACTCGATCGAGAACAGCCGCTCAGCACGTGCCGGCGAAGAAGTGATCAAAGGTTGGGATGCCGAGTTGGACCGCCTGTTCGTCGGGCTGCGACGGGTTGTTGGTGTAGCCAGTGGTGAAGGGACTATGGCCCTGCTGGACTCCGGTGATGGTCGACGTCTGCTCGAAGCGGGGGTCATCGTGAGGGATCGAGACAGGCTCATAATCGCCAAGCCTCTGCTGACCGACGCAGTCCACCGCTCGGTAATAGCACTACAACCTCCTATCGTTTCCACTGAGACCAATGCTTGAAGATCGTCGTACCGAAGTGCTGCGTGCCCTCATCGAGGAGCACATAAGAACCGGTGAGCCGGTTAGTTCTCGCGCGATCGTCGAACATTCCAGCCTGTCCGTGTCGACTGCCACAGTGCGCAACGATCTGACTGCTCTGGAGAGAGAGGGGTTGGTCAGCCAGCCTCATACGTCGGCGGGCAGGGTTCCGACCGCCGCCGGCTATCGCTACTACGTCGATCATCTCGGACCGGGTCGGCTGCGGCAAACGGCTCAGGAGAAGATCGATTCGTTCTTTGGCGACGTCCATTTCGAACTGTCGAAACTGCTCAAGGCCACCTCGGAGTTGTTGGTCGAAGTGACCGATCTTCCTGCCGTTGTCATCGCTCCCGGAGTGGCTCACGACCGGGTGCGCGCCCTGCACACGGTTCAGGTGACATCCGACCAGATCCTCGTGGTTGTCGTCACCGAGGGCGGCCGGGTCGTTCAGCAAAGGGGGCGCGTCCGCGTACCGGTCACTCCGGGTCAAATCGAGGACGCCCAGCGTCTCGTGGCGGCCGCCGTTGTTGGTGAGGAACTTGGTGGGGCGACTCTGTTGTCCGATGAGGAACTGAGAGAGATCGGCGAGCCTACGCGGGAAGCCGTGTTGACCATCACCGACGGTCTTCATCTGGCGGCCTCGGCGGGAACAGAGATGTTCGTTGGCGGTACTCAGCGGATGTCTGCCGTTTGGGATGACGCCTCCACTGTGAGGAGGGTTCTCGAGATTCTGGAACGTGAGGCCGAGGTGATGAAACTTCTGGCCGGCGCCTCGGGAACCTCGATCCAGCTCGGTCTCGAGCTCGACTCCGATGATCTTGATCTTGCGGTTGTCTCCAAGACCTATGACGCAAGCGGCGAGGCAGGCTCGGTTGGGGTGATCGGGCCGATGAGGATGAACTACAAACGGGCGATCTCGGCGGTTGAAGAAGTGTCCCGTGAGCTCGAGGAGCAGATCGGCTCGCGGTCCGACTAGTGGCACGTGACTACTACGAGATACTCGGCGTGGCGAGAGAGGCCTCTTTCGAGGAGATCAAGAAGGCATTCAGACGGGTAGCCCGCGAGACACACCCCGACACGAACCACGACGATCCCCAGGCGGAGACGAGGTTTCGTGAGGCTGCCGAGGCATACGAGGTGCTTTCCGACCCCGACCGGCGGAGCCGGTACGACAGGGGGGACACCGTCGATCTGTCCGATCTGCTCGGGGGATTCGGTGGCCTGGACGACCTGCTGCGATCCGTTTTTGGCGATGGTGGTCTATTCGGTGGGGCAGGCTCTAGATCACCGCGTGGTCGTGACGTCCTGGTGCGAACCGAGGTGAGCCTCGAGGAGGCTGCTTTCGGGAGTGAGGCTGCGGTCGAATACCCGACCCTCGTGTCGTGTCCCGATTGCTCGGGGACGGGTTCCGAGCCCGGACACGATCTGGCTACTTGTCCGGACTGTGGCGGGGCCGGACAGGTGCGCGTAGCACGCCGCTCGCTGTTCGGGACAATGATGTCAGTCACCACTTGTCCTCGCTGCAACGGTGAAGGAGAGTTGCTGACCAACCCCTGCCCCAATTGCACAGGTTCCGGGTCTGTATCAGAAGAGGTGATGCTGAGCATCGAGATCCCCGCCGGTGTCTCCGGCGGGACCAGGTTGCGTCTGAGTGGCCGGGGCGAGTCTGGAGGGCGGGCAGGACCGGCCGGTGACCTGTTCGTTGAGGTCGCAGTTGCCCCCGACTCGAGGTTCGAGCGTCAGGATGCCGACCTCATCCACATAGCGTCCATCGGTCTGGCCGAGGCTTCACTTGGAACCCGTCTCGAGGTTCCCCTCATCGAAGGGGGCACCATCGATCTCGAGTTAGAGGCGGCGACACAGCCGAAGAGCGTGTTCCGGATCCCGGGGCGAGGAATGACAGTTTTGGGTCGCCGGACCCGTGGCGATCTGGTTGTCGTGGTCGACGTCGTCGTGCCATCCGAGTTGAGCTCCGAGGAGGAGACGCTTCTGAGAAGCTGGGCGGAGCTCCGCGGCGAGAAGATAGACCGACCGGCACCAACTTGACGAAGCAGGTGCCTCATGTTGTCGTCGGTGCCCCTTGGAATGGAGGTTCCCTCAACCTCTCCATCGTGCAATGGAAGCATCTGACGAAGGTCCTCAGGCTGAATCGGGGCGATCGGATCTCATACACCGACGGACTGGGTCATGTCGGCAAGGGGGCTCTCGGTGATCGCGCTGTCGTCCGTGGTGATGAGCAGGAGGTGCCGCGGAGTTCTGAACTGGTGGTCGCTTCTGCGCCTCCATCCAATAAGGACCGGCAGCGGTTCCTCGTCGAGAAACTGGCAGAGCTGGAAGTCGCCAGGCTGCAGTGGCTCAAGACGACCCGTGGCAAGGATCGGGTTGCTTCAGGCGCCAAGGTGTTCTCGTGGGTTCTCTCGGCTGTTGAGCAATCCCGGGGCGCGTGGCTGATGGAAACCAGCTCTGACCTGGTCGGTTGGAGTGATCTGGCCAGGCCGGTGGTGATATGTCATCCGGGAGGACAAACCGGGGCGCCTCAGGCACGAACTGTCGTCATCGGTCCTGAAGGAGGTTTCTCCGACGAGGAAATGCCTTCAGACCTTGTCCATTGGGATCTTGGACCCACCATTCTCAGGGTCGAATCGGCGGCCATCGTCGCAGCCGCAAGGCTGATGTCCTGATCGAGTGGTTCGCCTTCGAAACCGTTGGTCGTGGCATCGTGACGGTCTGGCGGATAGGATGTGGGCCGGGCTCTCGGGAGGGCCATCCTTGATCGACAAGTTCAACCTATCACTGGGCCAGAAACTGCGCGCTGCCAGGCGGCAGCGCTCGTGGTCGCTTGGCGTGGTCGAGTCCAACACCAACGGCGAATTCAAGGCTTCCGTTGTTGGAGCCTACGAGCGCGGAGAGCGTGCTATCTCGGTGCAGCGGTTCGTGCGGCTTGCCGAGATCTACGGAATCGCCGCGTCAGACCTTCTTCCTGTGGTTCCTTCCGACGGCGCGCTGGTGATCGACCTGGATGCGTTGGGAGCTGCCCATTCAGGCGACCTGGTGGAGAGATACCTCGCTGCGATCCAGTTGCTGCGCAAGGATCCAAGTCACTCCGAGATACGCAGAGGAGACCAGGCGATACTTGGCGCCCTCTCCCAAACGGTGAAGACAGGTGCCACCCCCGAGACACAGCACTAGCTGAATATCGAAAAGCCGATAAAATGCCCCTGACGCCTCAACGATGGCGTCATCACCTTGTCCACTGACCAGAGCGAAACGCGTCTGCGTGTCCCCAGCCATCACTTGATGCTGGATCTCATAGGTGAGTCCGATCGGCATCTCCGCCAGGTCGAGGCTCTCTTTCCTGAGGTCCGGTTTGTCGCGCGTGGGGATGAGGTCGTCTTGAGGGGCTCCGAAGAGGACGTCGAGAAAGCTCGAACGGTCCTCGATGAGCTGCTGATCCTGGTCCAGGAAGGCCACGCCCTGGATGAGGGCCGGGTCATCGAAGTCGTCAAGATGGTGCGAGACGAAGTTCCCAGTCCCTCCGGAGTCTTGAGCGACGGTATTCCGGTGGGTCGGGGACGAATGATCCGGCCAAAGACTCACGGCCAGCAGAAATACATCGAAGCCATCAGGGAAAACACTCTGACATTCGGAATCGGCCCGGCGGGCACCGGTAAGACCTATCTCGCCATGGCCGCCGCCGTCGACAGCCTCCTCAATGGAGTGGTCAGGCGCATCATCCTCACCCGTCCCGCGGTTGAGGCGGGGGAGCGCCTCGGGTTTCTTCCTGGAGACGTGTCCGCCAAGGTCGACCCGTATCTGCGTCCTCTTTATGACGCTTTGTGGGACATGCTCGGTCCCGAAGAGACTGCTTCGCTCATCGAGCGGGGAACTATTGAGATAGCTCCGCTCGCTTACATGCGTGGAAGGACACTCAACGATGCGTGTGTGATCCTCGACGAGGCGCAGAACACCACGCCGGAGCAAATGAAAATGTTTCTGACCCGCCTGGGCTTCAATTCGAAGATGATCATCACCGGTGATGTCTCCCAGACCGACCTGCCTACAGGGCATCGCACAGGGCTTCGCGTCGTCCGCAGCATTCTCACCGGGATTCCCGGTGTTTCCTTTATCGAGCTGGGTTCTCGTGACGTGGTCCGTCACCGGATCGTGGCGTCGATCGTCGAGGCCTACCAACGATTTGAGACCGAGGAGCGGTGATGGGCCGGCCAACTGTCGTTCGGATCGCTCTTTTCCTCGCCACCGTCGTGGCGACGTGGGGTGTGCTGTCGATCGGGATCTCCTCCGCCGAAGCGGAGTTGATGGTCGGCCAACCCGCCCCTAAGACCTTCACGGCTGAGAAATCGGAAGATGTTGTCGACTCGGAGGAGACTGCGCGGAGAGAGAGGTCGGCTCGGGACGCTGTGGTGCCCATCCGTGAGGCGGACTCCGAGGTCGAAAGCTCTGTCAACGATTCGGTGAATGCAGTCTTTGACGATGTGGAGGCCCTGGTAATCGACGATGCGCCCACATCCCCGCCAACCTCCATCCCTGAGCTTCCGACGACAACCACACCAACAACGGGACCTCCGGACGCTTCCACAACGACGACCGTCGTGCCTGAACCTTCCACGATTGTCGGGATGGTATTTCTCGACGTGGATGGCGACGGTGAGTTCAGACCCGACGCCGAGGGCGACCGGGTCGATCAAGGACTCGATCGAGTCAGTGTTGAGATCACAACGGAAGATGACATATCGACGGTGACCACGGGTCCCGGAGGAGTTTGGAGCGTCGAAATCACCACCGGGGCAGCACTCATCAGCGTGGACGACTCCGATCCCGAGATTCCTGACGGCTGGGTGGTCGACACTGACAACCTGACTCAGTTGATCCTATGTGAGCCTGGTGAGGAGTGTTCCGCCGAGAACATAGGTTTCGAGGCGAGTCTCCGTCCACTTGTCGACATCGAGTCGGATCTGGCTGCTCAGCACTCGTTGCCGGGACCGACCATCAGCTATCTGGCGGCCATCGCCTCGGACGACGTCGTCCGATCTGGGCTCGGGGAGCCGCTTCATCTGCCCACGGTCCGCCAGGCCTCGCTACAGCGAGTCCTCGAGGAGTTTGGCCGCCGCATCGAACCAGACCAGCTACAGGAGGCCAAGGCTCGCCAGAGAACCAGTCCGCCCCTGGTCTTCCACGTCGACACCGGTCAGGATGTTCCCGGTGGGGAGGCTGCGGGCGAGATCGTCGCCACCTTTCTCCAGGCCAACTATCGGATCAACCAGGAGCGGACGGCAGAAAAGCAGGACGAGGCCGCTGCAAATGTGCCGGAGGTGACAGTCACCTATATCGAGGGTCAGACAATCATCGCCGAGGGTGTATTGATGGCCCAACTCGACATCGACGCAATCAACGCCACGACCACGTTGGCAACCACGGAGCAGGCGTCAATGGCAATGCTGGCGGTTATCGCGGTCCTCGTTGCACTGCTGGGGCTCTATTTGGCGAGGTTCCGGCTCGAGTTCTGGGCGCGCCCTCGAATGGTGGCGCTTTTCGGAATCTTGATTCTCCTTGCTGGGGCGGCTGTCCGTGGCACTGTCGTGATCCAGGAAGCGACTAGTTGGTACGTCCTGCCTGCCGTGGCATTCGGTTTCGTGACGGCAATCCTCTTCGATCAGCGCATAGCGGTGCTGATGGCGCTCTCTGTTGGTGTGCTGACGGCCGTGGGGACCTTGGACGTCGGTATCACCGTCTACGCCGTCCTCGCCGCGCTTGCTCCCATTCCCTTCGTGAGCTCGGTCAGTACCCGGGGAGCCTTTCGCAATGCAGTAGTGCTCTCGTCGCTGGTCGCCGCCGGCATTGCAGCGTCGACGTCGTGGTTCTTCCATGTTGGGCCGAATGACGTACTTCTTCAGGTCGTCGGCGTATCGGTGGCGTGGGCATTCGGGGTCTCGGTGGTTGCCTCGCTGGTTGGTCTTGCGGCACTTCAATTCTTCGAGTCGGCGTTCGACATCACCACCACGCTCAGTCTCCTCGACCTCACCGATCGCAACCACAAAGCGCTGCAACTACTCCAGGAGGAGGCCTTCGGCACTTTCAACCACTCGCTGATGGTGGGAACGCTGGCAGATGCCGCGGCCAGGGAGATCGGGGCGAACCCCCTGTTGGCGAGGGCGATGGCCTATTACCACGACCTTGGCAAGACCGAGAACCCCACCTACTTCATAGAGAACCAGTTTGGGATTCCCAACCCGCACGACGAACTCGACCCGCGTGAGTCCGCCAAGATCATCAGGAGTCATGTGACAGCCGGTGTCGCCCTGGCGCGTCAGTTCAAGATCCCGACCGACGTCACCCAGGGAATAGTCAGCCACCACGGCGATGGCGTTATGCGCTTCTTCTACGAGAAGGCCCGTGAGCAGACCGGTGAGGACGTCGACATAGACGACTTCCGTCATATCGGGCACAAGCCCCGCACGGCGGAGACGGCGATTCTGATGGTGGCCGATTCATTGGAGGCCGCCTGTCGGGCAGTGTTCCAGACCGAGGAACCCACCTCAGACGCCATCGAGAAGGTTGTCAACCGGGTGATGGACGAGAAGCTCGAAGACGGGCAATTGTCCGAATCCCCGCTGACCCTGGGAGAGCTGACCAAGATCAGGGCAGCCTTCCTGGAGTCTCTGGTCGGTCACTACCATCAGCGCATCGCCTATCCGAACTTCCCCGGCAACTGATGGACGAACCGTCCCCGTGTAGAAAGAAATCTCCGGTTTCCGCCAACGCATCTGTCGCTCACGCTCTCCAGCCCCGGGAAGATCGATGAGTGTGTTTCTGGCCGATGAGCAGTCCGAGGAAATCAGGCTCTCCGACCTGCGTAGCCTGGCCGAGATGGTCCTTTCCGAAGAGGGGTACCCAAAGGACACCGAAGTCACCATCCTTCTCATCGACGAAGAGGAGATGTCGGAGTACAACGAGAGATTCCTGAACCGGTCGGGACCCACCGACGTGCTGGCGTTTCCGGTCGAGGACTTGCTGCCCGGGGTGGTCCCTGAGCATGACCCTCACGGCCCGCCGCTGATGATCGGTGACGTGATCGTGGCGCCGGCCTACATCCGCCGACAGGCGACCGAGAATAACGTCGCGTTTGAGGACGAGATGGCGCTGATGGTGACTCATGGTGTGCTTCACCTCATCGGCTACGACCACATAGTCGACGAGGACGCCGAGCGAATGGAGCAAAGGGAGCGAGACCTCCTGGCCAGAGTCGGGAAGGCACGACGATGACGGTTGCCGTACTCCTTGTGGCCGTGGTTCTCCTCTTGCTTGCCTTCTCGATCAGAGCTGCCGGAACTGCGGTGGCGAGAGTGCCCAGGGCTGATGCCTTGCGTGACGCGTCGGATGGCAACAAAGGAGCGGAGGCTGTCGCCGACATGCTCAACGAGCGTGAGGTGATCTCGCCCGCGGTCGGGGTTGTTGCTTCGGCTCTGCTGATTCTCGGTTCGGTGCTGGCAACAGCAGTCCTGGCCTCTGGTCAATCCTTCGAGGTAGCCCTGCTCTACGCCCTGGGAGTCGGGGGTACCGCCCTTCTTGTTGGTGACCTGGTTCCTCGTCGTCTCGGAAGGCTGAGGCCACATAATGTCGCCTACCGCTCGGCGGGGCTTTTGAGGTTTTCGGTTGGGCTTGGTGGATGGACCAACGACCTTCTTCCCGACCCCGAGCGGGGGGACGATCGTGATGACGACAGCGTCGAGGACCAGGCCGACGAGCACGAGCGCGAGCTGATCGACTCAGTTCTCGAGTTCACCGAAACGATCGTGAGAGAAGTGATGACGCCACGACCTGACATGGTCACCGTGCCGATCACGGCTCCGATCGAGAGGCTGATCAGGCTCTCCACCGAGGAGGGTTACTCGAGGTTTCCGGTCACGTCCAACGGTGATGTTGTTGGTCAGGTGATCGTGAAGGATCTCCTGTCGGTGCTGACTGACAAGACTCGCCCGCGGACGGTCGCAGAAGTGATGAGACCGGTTGAATTCGTACCAGAAACCAAGCATGTGTCGTCTCTGCTGGCGGAGATGCAGGAGAGCCGCACCCATCAGGTGATTGTCGTTGACGAGTACGGCGATGTTGCCGGTTTGGTAACCATTGAGGATCTGCTTGAAGAGCTGGTCGGTGAGATTGCCGACGAGACCGACCTCGAAGAGAGTCTGATTTCACGCACCAGCGAAGGCTGGAAAGTCGACGCCCGTTTGCCGGTAGACGATCTCGTCAAGGCTACCGGAGTCGATTTGCCAGATGAGGAGTGGGATACGGTTGGTGGTTTGGTTCTTGGCCTCGCAGAGAGGATCCCGGAGGAAGGCGAGGTCTTCACTCACGAACAGCTGATCCTGCGGGTCAGCCGGATGCAAGGCCGGCGAGTCGCCGAAGTGAACGTGCGGCTGGCAGGCCGGATCGAGGCCGTGTGAAGTCGGGATTCGTGGTTGTTGTCGGACGGCCCAACGTTGGCAAGTCGACCCTGGTCAACACGATGGTCGGATCCAAGGTGGCAATCACGTCTTCTCGCCCACAAACCACTCGCAACGCCATCCGGGGCGTGGTGACTGACTCGGACGGTCCCGAGCCCGAATACCAGATCGTTCTCGTGGACACGCCGGGCCTTCACAAGCCGAAGACCGAGCTCGGGACCCGGCTCAACTCGCTGGTCTACGGAACTCTTGCCGATGCCGACGTTGTTCTGTTCCTCATCGATGCCACCATGCCCATAGGCCCAGGAGATCGACTGATCGCCGAGCGCCTGGTGGAGTCCAATGCCGACGTCGTCGTCGGGGTCAACAAGATCGACAAGGCCTCCCGCCAGGCAACGATGGGGCAATTGATCGAGGCGGCCGATTGGCCCTTCCAAGATATCTACCCCCTGTCGGCGATCCACGGTGACGGGGTCGCCGAGCTCGTGGAGGAGTTGGTCCGTCGGCTTCCCGAAGGACCGCGGTACTACCCGGAGGGCATGACGACCGACCAGCCGGAAAGCCTTGTCATCGCAGAAATCGTGCGGGAGAAGTTTCTCGGTCGTCTCAGAGAGGAACTTCCACATTCGTTGACTGTTCGCATCGAGGAGATGGACCAGCGAGAGAGTGGCCTCATCGACATAAAGGCCGATCTCGTCGTCGAGAGGAAGAGCCAAAAGGGGATCGTGATCGGAAAGGGCGGGTCTCTGCTCCAGAAGGCGGGCACCGAGGCGAGAGAAGAATTGGAGACGATCCTCGGAAACAAGGTGAACCTCATGCTGCATGTCGTCGTCGAGAAAGACTGGCAGCGACGTCCCCAACTTCTCGATCGATTGGGTTTCGACAAGACGTGAGCAGCTAGCGTCGCAGCATGGATCGAAGTCGCTATCAATTCCTGCAACTGGACCAGCGCTCCGATGGCGTGCTCGTCGTGACCCTCGACAATCCGGGCAAACTCAACGCCATCACCGAGAGGGGGCACGCCGAGCTGGTCGAGATCTGGCCAGACGTCGACGCGGATCCAGATGTGAGGGTTGTTCTGCTGCGTGGCCAGGGTCGTGCGTTCTCCGCCGGCGGTGACTACGAGATGGTCGAAAACATTTCCAGCGATCGCGATACGCATCGTCGTGTTCTCAAGGAGACACGAGACCTGGTTCGAAACATCATTGAGTGTTCCAAGCCGATCGTGTCGGCTATCAATGGCCCGGCGGTAGGGGCAGGTTTGGCGGCGGGACTCCTTGCCGACATTCCGGTGGCTGCCAGGTCGGCACGGATACTCGACGGGCATTTGAAGATCGGCGTGACAGCCGGAGATCACGCGGCTGTGATCTGGCCTTTGCTGATGGGGATGGCCAAGGCCAAGTACTACCTCCTCACCAATCACCCGATCGACGGAACCGAGGCTGAGCGAATCGGGTTGGTGGCAAGGGTGGTGGAAGATGATGAATTGCAGACCTTCACCGAGGCTCTCGCCTCGGAGTTGGCTTCAGGAGCACAGGAGGCAATCCGGTGGACCAAACACACGCTCAACCACTGGCTGCGGATGGCCTATCCGATCTTCGACGCCTCGGTCGCCTACGAGTTCCTCGGGTTCAACAGCCCTGACGCCCTCGAGGGCCTCGCGGCGATGAGGGAGAAGAGGAGTCCCGACTTCGGCTAGCCCGTGGCGAACCTGAGGTTGTTACGCCCGGATATGGGCCTAACAACCTCAGGTTCGCTATTTGAGGGTGTCGGCGGTGTTGGCGAGGTCGAGGTCTTGGACGGTCAGGCCGCCTTCGGAGTGGGTGGAGAGGGTGAGGGTCACCTTGTTCCACCGGATGTCGATGTCGGGGTGGTGATCGGCCTTCTCGGCTTCCATCGCGATACGGGTCACGAAACCCATCGACTCGCTGAAGTCCTTGAAGGTGAACAGTCTGGTGATCTCCTTGCCAGACCTCGACCAGTCAGGGTGAGATTCGAGGAAAGCGTCGATCTCGTGGTCTGCGACGAGTGTCATACCGCGAGACTACGCCCATCGCCCGATACTCTGAGCGACCTCATGGCAATCCGTCACGATCAGGCGATAGTTCTACGGTCCTACCCGTTCGGTGAGGCAGACCGTGTCGTTGTTCTTCTCAGCCCCAACAACGGAAAGATCCGAACTGTTGCCAAGGGCGTGCGCAAGACGAAGAGCAGGTTCGGTGGTCGTCTCGAGCCTTTCACCCATGTCGACCTGGTTCTCTACGAGGGTCGCAACCTCGACACCATCACTCAGGTTGCCATTCTGGAGCCTTTTCCGAGACTCCGGGCGGATCTCGACGCAGTGCTAGCAGCGGGGACGATGGTCGAGGCAGCAGACGCCGTGGCCCAGGAGGAAGAGTCCTCGATTCGGCTGTTTCTGCTGCTCCAGAGAGGCCTCAAGGCACTAGAAGCGGGGGAGCGCGGCCATGATCTGATAACGAGCTTCCTTCTCAAGCTGGCCGCTGTCGTCGGAGTGGCACCCTCTCTCACCCGGTGTGCCACTTGTGGGCGCAGCGAAGACTTGCACCGGTTCTCCTTCGGGGGTGGCGGGGCGATCTGTGACCTGTGTCGTGTTGAAGGCACAGTGAGGCTCCGTGACGGGCTGACGGACTATCTTGCTGCCCTTGCCGACGCCGAGCTCATGGCTCTGCCATCGGGGGACGACAGCCTCTCTGGAGAGGCGATGGGAATCGCTCGCCGCTTTGTCGAATACCACCTGGATCGCAAACTGACCTCACTGGCGGTCATGGAATGAGTCTCGACACTTCCATGCTCGACCCGAGTCTCATACCGGGCCATGTTGGTCTCATCCTCGACGGTAATGGCCGATGGGCCAACGCCCGCGGGCTTCCCAGGACGGCCGGGCACCTCGCCGGTGAGGAGGCACTGTTCGACACGGTGGAAGGTGCGGTCGAGATAGGTATCAAATGGCTGACAGCTTTCACCTTCTCCACCGAGAACTGGTCGAGGTCTGACGATGAGGTTGAATTTCTCATGTGGTTCAACGAGGACCTTTTGCTGAGACGTCGTGACGACCTCAACGCTCAGGGTGTCCGTATGAGATTCGCCGGCTACATGGAAGACCCCCGCATCCCGGATCGGAATCGAGAGCACATGGCCGACGCCGAGGAGAAGACGAAAGAGAACGATGTGTTGAATCTCGTGTTCGCTTTCAACTACGGTGCCAGAAGAGAGATCGTCGAAGGCGCTCGAATCCTCGCTTCACGGGCAGCATCGGGAGACCTCCGGGTCGACGACATCGACGAGGACGCTCTTCAAGGGGCTCTCTACATCCCTGAGATGCCGGATGTCGATCTCATCATTCGATCGTCGGGCGAGCACCGTCTGTCCAATTTCCTTTTGTGGCAGTCGGCCTACGCCGAGTTCTATTTCCCCGGCATCCTGTGGCCGGACTTCGACCGTCATGCGCTTCTCGATGCCGTGATCGAATATCAGTCGAGAGACCGCAGGTTCGGTGGGGCATATGACCAGACAGACCCTTCAGATTGACTATGAAGCGACACTAGGCCACCGTTCAGGCGATACATGACAGAAGTAACTCTCGACACCATCTCCAACCTCGCCAAGAAGCGAGGTTTTGTCTTTCAGTCCTCTGAGATCTACGGCGGACTCAAGTCCGCCTACGACTACGGACCGCTGGGCGTCGAGCTCCTGAACAACGTCAAAGGCGAATGGTGGCGGTCGATGGTCCAGGAGCGTTCCGACATTGTGGGGCTCGATTCCGCAGTCATCCAGGCCCGCCAGGTGTGGCAGGCCTCGGGTCACGAGGAGGTCTTCACCGATCCGATGGTCGAGTGCCGCAACTGCAACAGCCGTCACCGCCTCGACAAACTCGATGATCCCGACAAGTGCCCCACCTGC
>JAZFTN010000010.1:0-22070 GCA_036446715.1 Acidimicrobiia bacterium
CGGATGCCCGCATTTGACTGTGACCTCGATCACCGCAAGGCCTATTCAAAAGGCGGACCCACCCACAACCACAACCTGGGTCCACTCTGTCGCTACCACCACATGGCCAAACACCACGCACCCTGGGGTCTGCAACGACTATCCAACGGTGACCACTCCTGGACCAGCCCCCTAAACCACGTCTACATCAGACGCAGGGCACCACCGCCATCAAGCTTCTAGGCCGCACTCTCCAGCAACTCTGGAGGCAGTAGCAGGATCAGCGCCGCCAACAGGTTCCAGCCCGAGTGGATGAAGATTGCCGGACCGAGACGACCTGTTCGGAAGGTGATCCACGCAAGGAGGACTCCGAGGATGAAAACCGGTGGCAGTACAACGACGGCCGATGCGAGGATTCGCTCGGGGTCCAGGCCAAGAACGTGAACCGCCGAGAAGACCGTCGCAGAAACCACCATCGCGAATACCCGCCCACGGTGCTGAATCGCCTTGAGAAGAACACCTCTGAAAATGAGCTCCTCGGTGACCGGCGCCAACACGACTGCGGCGACGATCAGGGAGACTCTGAGCAGCATTGACGAATCGAGGTTGGCCAGCACCTCGGCGACTTGCTGCGGTGGGCGTCCGTCGGGGAACAGCCACTCGGCCAGAGGGAAGAACAAAAGTGCCAGGCCGAGTTGAAGGATCAGACCGAGACCGAGGTAGAAGGTGTCCCTGGTCTCGATCGAGAAACCGAGGTCTGTTTTGTCTCTCCGCTTCTTCAGTATCCAGAGAACACCCAGGTTCCCGATGTACTGGCCGGCGAGGGCAAGCACGATGGCCCAGTCGCCGTTGTCAAAAGGAAGACCGATGACGAAGAACAAGCCAGCACCGAGGAATCCGCCGAGCCATACGTAGATGAAGTCGGCAATCGACCATGACCTGGCAGGGGTTTTTGCGGCATCCACCGGCCGGGAGCCTACATAGGACGCATCGCCAGGCACTGTTACCCTTCGGCAAGGCGTTGGAGGATCTGAGTGGAAAACGACATTGGCAATGGAAAGTCGGGACGACAGGCATACGGATTCGACGACATCGCGATCGTCCCGTCACGTCGCACCCGAGACTCCGACGACGTAGATATCTCCTGGCAGCTCGACGCTTTCAGATTCGATCTTCCAATGATGGGTTCGGCGATGGACTCGGCGATCAGCCCGGAGACCGCAATCCAGATTGGCAAGATGGGTGGTCTGGCGGTCCTCAACCTGGAAGGCTTGTGGACTCGTTATGAGGATCCCACTCCCTACTTCGAAGAGATCGCGGAGTTGGCTGACGAGAAGGCAACCCGTCGGATGCAGGAGATCTATCTCCAGCCGGTCAACCCGGACCTCATCGGACAACGGGTCGCCGGGCTGAAAGCAGCGGGCATCGTCACCGCCGCAAGCTTGACACCGCAGCACGTCGATCACTGGGCTCCGCTGGCGCTCGATGCCGGTCTTGACACCCTGGTGATTCAAGGCACCGTCGTCTCCGCTGAGCACGTGTCCAGCCGGGAGGAGCCACTCAATCTCAAGGAGTACATCGCCGATTGCGAGGTGCCGGTGATTGTCGGAGGGGTCGCCAGCTATTCGACAACGCTTCACCTCATGCGTACCGGAGCGGTTGGTGTCCTCGTCGGTGTCGGTCCTGGAGCAGCTTGTACGACGAGAGGTGTTCTCGGAGTTGGTGTTCCCCAGGCAACCGCGATAGCTGACGCTGCCGGAGCCCGTATCCGATATCTCGATGAGACCGGGCGATATGTGCACGTGATCGCCGATGGCGGCATGAGAACAGGCGGAGACGTGTCCAAGGCCATTGCTTGTGGTGCTGATGCTGTGATGATCGGCTCGCCGTTGGCATCCGCCACCGAGGCACCGGGAATGGGTTACCACTGGGGCATGGCGACATTTCACCCGACACTGCCCCGCGGGGCTCGCGTCAAGACGGGTGACCGGGGGACTCTCGCTGAGATCCTGATCGGTCCAGCACATGAGAATGATGGCCGACTCAACCTCTTTGGGGGCCTTCGAGCCTCGATGGCCACCACCGGGTACTCCGATGTCAAGGAGTTCCAGAAGGCAGAGGTGATGGTCGCACCCTCGATTCAGACCGAGGGGAAGTCGCTCCAGCGATCCCAACACGTCGGCATGGGATGACCGTCGGAGAGCACGAGCCCACCGTCCTGGTCGTCGACTTCGGTGCCCAATATGCCCAGCTGATCGCGAGACGAGTGCGCGAGGCGCATGTTCGATCAGAGATCGTTTCTCGTGACATCACGCCGGAGGAGGTTCGCCGCCGGCGGCCTATCGGATTGATCCTCTCGGGCGGGCCTGCCTCTGTCTATGCAGAGGACGCCTATCGGATGGATGTGGCCATGCTCGATCTGGGCATTCCGATCCTTGGCATTTGTTATGGACACCAGTTGCTCGCCGACCTCGCCGGGGGGCAGGTGACCAACACCGGGGACGCCGAATACGGGAATACCACCATGGAATTGACAGGTGACTCGGTCCTGCTCGCCCGGCTCCACGGTTCGCAAACCGTGTGGATGTCCCACAAGGACCAGGTGACTGTTCCTCCGGAGGGTTTTGTTTGCGTCGCGTCGACGGGTGGCTCCGTTGTCGCCGCTATGGAGAACCGGGAGCGACAACTCTACGGAGTCCAGTTTCATCCGGAGGTCGCCCACACCCCACGGGGCAGCGAGATCCTCAAGCAGTTCCTCTACGAGGCTTGCCAGGCAATCCCGGCGTGGACGTCCCACTCGATCATCGAGTCACAGGTGGCGGCGATAAGGGATCAGGTCGGCTCGGGCAGGGTCATCTGCGGCCTGTCGGGTGGTGTAGATTCGGCCGTGGCTGCGGCATTGGTACATGAAGCCGTAGGCGACCAATTGACAGCCATATTCGTCGACCATGGCCTTCTCCGCGCCGGTGAGGCCTCCCAGGTCGAAGAGACATTTCGGTCGCACTTCGCTGTTGATCTCATCCATGTCAAGGCCGAAGATCGCTTTCTCGAACAACTCGAAGGTGTAACCGACCCGGAGCAGAAGCGCAGGATCATTGGCGAGACCTTCATCCGTGTCTTTGAGGAAGCTGCCTCATCGGTGGGTGATGCCAGGTTCCTGGTTCAGGGGACGCTCTATCCCGACGTGATCGAGTCGGGCTCGGGCACGGCCGCGACGATCAAGACCCATCACAATGTTGGCGGACTTCCCGATGACATGACGTTGAACCTCATCGAGCCATTGAGAGACCTCTTCAAGGATGAGGTTCGGGCAATTGGCTCCGAACTTGGATTGCCAGAGGAGATTGTTTGGCGTCAGCCGTTCCCGGGCCCAGGTCTGGCCGTGCGGATCATCGGTGAAGTGACGCTCGAGCGTCTTCAGATTCTTCGAGCAGCGGACAGCATCCTTCTCGAGGAGATAAATCGCGCCGGCTTGTACCGCGACATCTGGCAGGCATTTGCGGTGTTGCCGGCTGTGAAGACGGTGGGAGTCCAAGGAGATGAGCGCACCTACGCGTATCCCGTGATCGTTAGAGCAGTCACCTCCGAGGACGCCATGACTGCAGACTGGGCTCGCATCCCATACGAGGTCCTCGAAAGGATCTCCTCACGAATCATCAACGAGGTACCTGGGATCAACCGTGTTGCCTACGACATCTCATCAAAGCCCCCGGCCACCATCGAATGGGAGTGACAAGGGGTCATCAGGTCCATTCAGACCGGCCAATGACCTGCCGATAGACAGGCACTTCGGCCAGGGAAATTGCAGTTGGACCTGAACACACCTGAACTCACGCGCATATTTCGCGACGAGCTCGAAGAGCGCTCGAGACGTCTGGTGCTGGGTGCACGGGGACTGGCCGACAAGACTCTTGGCACGTCTTCAATCCCCGACCTGGTCCGAGATGCTCACACCATCAGAGGGTCTGCCGGTCTGCTGGGTCATGATGCGATTCGTGAGGCGGGGACACGTCTGGAGACCCTTTGGCGAATGGTGGCGGGGGGTTATGTGCCCGAGTCCGACGTGATAGTTACGATGGAAGCTACGGCCGGGCGGCTCGTGCCAACTCTTGATGGCCAGGACGAAGAGGCACTGGTTGAGCTTGTCGGAAAGCTCGATTCCACACTCGAGCGTTCAGAAGAGACGATGGAGATCGTTCCCAGCCGCCGGCCCGATGAGGGGAACCTGGGGGGTTTGCTCGAATCGGTCTCCGAATCACTCCTGGGTGGCGCTACCCGGGTTGACACCGGCGATCTCTACAAGCTCATCAATCGGATCGTGGAGGTGGCGCTTGATGCCGAAGCCCTAGCCGACCTCTCACTGGTCTCGATTGAGGGTGCCGATCAGGAACTGTTCCGTCGCTCCTGGCGATCCCAGCTCGAAAGGCTGAGTAGCTCGGTCAGCGACATCCAGGACCAGGCAGTTTCGCTGGCAAACGTCTCCTTCTTTGATGCGGTGGCCTCGGTCCCTCAGTTCGTCCGCTACCTGGCCCGGCGTATGGGCAAGGACATTCGTTTTCAGCTTGCCGGAAGTGACGTGCAGCTCGATCGGCAGATCGTTGACCTGATTCGGGAACCACTGAGACATCTCCTGGTCAACGCGGTCGACCACGGGATGGATGCTCCGGATGTGAGGGTCGCCGCCGGCAAGGCTGCAACTGCGACTGTGGTCATAGGAGCAACGGCAACCGACGATGGTGTAGAGATCTATGTTTCGGACGACGGTGCCGGAATCGATTGGGACCGTGTTGCGGAGGTGGGTCATGAGCGTGGTCTGCCGATGATTCCACCAGATCTGTCACCGCTTCTCTTTCACCCGGGTTTCTCGACTGTGGAGGCAATCACCGACTTCTCCGGGTCCGGGGAGGGCCTATCCGAGGCGCTCCTGGCGGTCGAGAGGGTCAACGGCGCGATTCACATCGAGTCGGCCACGGGGAAGGGAACTGTCGCGACCATGACCCTCCCGCTCTCCATGGTCCTCCAAAACGTCGTGGTTGTTGCTCTTGGAGACCAGTTTTGGGGTCTGCCTGAGGCCGCGGTGGAGGCCTCCATGCCCCTGTCGAAGGCAGAGTTGAGCACGACCTCTAGTGGAAGGGCAGTGCGGTTCAGAAGCGCTGCTATTCCCTGTGTCTCACTTTCGCTGGCCGTTGGAGCACCGGAGCCCGAGGATGAGTCTGAGCTCCTGGTGGTGAGCACCCGGTCGGGGATGGTGGCTGTGACCGTCAGTGAGATCGTCGATCGGCGGCGTGTTGCGGTCAAGAACCTGGGTCCGATTCTTGATGGAGCCGGACATATCACCGGCGCCGCACTTCTCGGTGGCGGTCAGGTTCTGGTGGTGCTCGATCCCAGTTTTCTAGGTGCAATCGCAAGACAACGCCCTCGGCTCGTTGAGGGCAAGCCCCGGGTATTGGTGGTTGACGACTCGGCGGGTGTTCGACAACTTCTGTCGGCAACGCTGAACGGAGCAGGGTTCGAGGTCGAGGTAGCCAGCGGAGCGAGAGAGGCTGTGGTCGCCATGGCCTCGGACGGATTCGCTGCGATGGTCGTTGATTATTCGATGCCACGGTCCAACGGCGTTGAGCTGGTTCGGGCGATGCGTGCCTCCGATATCGATGTGCCGATTGTGATGGTTTCCGGTGTTGCCACCGAGGAGGAAAAGAAGGCCGCTTGGGCAGCTGGAGTCGACGCCTATCTCGACAAGTTCGACCTGCGTCAGGGGGTTTTGACCAGGACCCTTCGACAGCTCATCGGGCTCGAGGATGCGGACACGGCCTAGCCGGTACATCGCTTCAGGCTTCTGGCTGATAGGCCGATAACTCCAATGCATGCCTGATATTTCGCATCTACCGCAATACGTGACGTACCTGCCCGTCATTGTGGGACTTGCAGCCCTGCTGTGGGCGTGGCGGCTGGCATCGCAGAGTCGTGAGAGGGAACAGGAGGTGATTCGTCTCGCCGATGAGGCGCACACCTTGAAGAACGACTTTGTTGCGATGGTCAGCCATGAGCTGAGGACACCGCTGACGTCGATCGCAGGGTTCGCCGACACTCTCGTCCAGTCATGGGAGGAGCTTCCCAGGGAAGAGGTCGACGAGTTTCTTTCGATCATCAACCGACAGTCCATCTATCTTGGCGACCTCGTCGAGGATGTTCTTGTCATCCCGCGTCTCGAGGCCAACCGACTCCGTCTCGATCCAGAGCTGTTCGACCTCGGTGATCTCATCGAGGATGTGGCGCTGATGGTGTTCCCCAACGGTGAGAAGAAGACATCGCTTGTCTCACTTCCGGACGGGGTCCGCGTGCTTGCGGACCGGCGACGGGTTCAACAGGTCATGAGAAACCTCATGGAGAACGCACGCAAGTACGGCGGTGACCAGATCATGATCGAGGGGTTCGTCATGGGCGACCAGTACCTGGTCATCATCTCGGATAATGGCCCCGGAGTCCCCGACGAGGAGACCCGGAAAGTGTTCGAGAACTTCGAGCAACTCTCCAAGGGTGATGCGCGAGAGGCCTCGGGCATTGGCCTCGGCCTTCCAATCGCCAGACGGCTGGCGAGGGCGATGGGCGGAGATGTCTGGTATGAGCGTCGTTTCCCGACCGGTGCCCGGTTCTGCTATTCGCTTCCGCTTCGTCGTCGAACCCTTCTCGGAAGGGAGGATCGTCCTGCCTCCCCGGAGGACGAGAACGGAAATGCGCTAGAGGTGCCAGAGGCTGCCAGGACCGTCTGATTACAACGGTGTGATTCGTCCCCGTCGGCCTGTACCATCGGCGCCCGATGCAGGCAGAGTGGTTCGTTGATGATGTTCCGGCTGAGTCGCCGCTGTTCGCCGACCTGAATCCCACGCAGAGGGAGGCAGTAGCCGCGACCGAGGGCGCCGTCCTCGTCGTGGCCGGGGCAGGCTCGGGCAAGACACGGGTGCTCACCTATCGAATCGCTCACCTGATTCGGGATCTCCGAGTGCCTCCCGAGTCGATCCTCGCCATCACCTTCACCAACAAGGCTGCCAACGAGATGAAGGCTCGTGTGGGTGCACTGGTTGGGGGAGTGGTCAACTCCATGTGGGTCAGCACCTTCCACTCGGCTTGCGTGCGTATTCTGCGACGCGAGGCATCCCGGCTCGGCTATCGGTCGGGATTCTCGATATACGACGACGCAGACTCCCTGCGTCTCATCCGCATGGTTACCAAAGACCTCGATCTCGACTCCAAGCGGTTTCCCGACAAGGCGATGAAAGGAGTCATCTCGAAGGCAAAGAACGAACTTGTCGACTTCGAGTCTTTCGCCGACCAGGGAGATGGGTTCTTCCACACCCAGGTTGCTGACATCTATCGGCTGTATCAGCAGCGTCTGGTGGAGGCGTCGGCGATGGACTTCGACGATCTGCTGATGGTGACGGTGGAGCTG
Organism: Acidimicrobiia bacterium; assembly: GCA_036446715.1. Classification (GTDB taxonomy): domain Bacteria; phylum Actinomycetota; class Acidimicrobiia; order Spongiisociales; family ZC4RG35; genus SZUA-217. The sequence continues at coordinate 7,427 of JAZFTN010000010.1, forward strand.
TTCGCCGCCTTTCCCGAGGTTCTCGAGCACTATCAACAGAGGTTCCGGTATGTCCTTGTCGACGAGTACCAGGACACCAACAGGGCCCAATACATGTTGGTGAAACAGTTGACGGCGAGCCATCGCAATCTGTGCGTCGTCGGTGACTCCGACCAGTCGATCTACAAGTTTCGAGGTGCGGACATCCGCAACATTCGGGACTTCGAGAAGGACTATCCCGATGCCAGGGTGATCGTTCTCGATCAGAACTATCGGTCCACCGAGACCATCCTCGAAGCCGCCAATTCGATTATCTCCAACAACACCAAGAGGACGCCAAAGCATCTCTGGTCAGACCGGGGCAAGGGAGTGCCGATCACTCGTTTTGAGGGAGAGGACGAACATGACGAGGCTGGTTATCTGGTTGATGAGATAGAGCGTCTCAAGGACGAGGGGTTCAATCTCTCCGATTTCGCTGTCTTCTACCGCACGAACGCAATGTCGCGGGTCATCGAGGATGTCTTCGTCAGACGAGGAGTCCCTTACAGCGTCGTGGGCTCCGTCAAGTTTTACGACCGCAAGGAGATCAAGGACGCTATTGCCTATCTACGCGTGCTGATAAACCCCTTAGACGAGGTCTCGGTCAAGCGCATCATCAACGAGCCGCGTCGCGCAATAGGAATCACCACGGTCGCCCATGTCGATCGTTACTCCCAGGGACAGCGGGTGAGCTTCTTCGAAGGTTTGCGCCAGGCCTCCGATATACCTCAGCTCAACTCGAGGGCGCAGAGGTCGATCCTCGAGTTTGTCGGTCTCATCGATCGGTTGCGGGAGAAGACCGCTGAGGGCGGCGTCGAAGTGGGAGTCCAGGCAGTTCTCGATGACACGGGGATGCTGGCGAACCTCGAGGCAGAGAGAACCATCGAGGCGATGGGTCGCGTCGAGAACCTGCGTGAGCTGGTCGGTGTCGCCTCCGAGTTCGAGAGCTCGAATGAGGGAGCGATCATCAGCGATGAGGAGTTCGATTCGCTGGAGAACCTTCGCCGACTCGAGATCTTCCTCGAGTCCACCGCACTGGTGGCCGACATCGACGAATGGGATGAGGGAGCGGGCGCTGTCACCCTCATGACCCTTCACACCGCCAAGGGTCTCGAGTTTCCCGCGGTATTCATCGCAGGTATGGAAGACGGTGTCTTTCCCCATATGCGCTCGCTCGGTGACCCCGATGAGCTGGAGGAGGAGAGGCGGCTCGCCTATGTCGGCATCACGAGAGCCCAGGATCGTCTCTACCTGACATCCGCCTGGAGCCGGATGCTGTTTGGTGGATCTTCGTACAACCCGCCGTCGCGATTCCTCAAGGAACTCCCCGAGGAGCTGATGACCAAGGCCGGCAAGCGGCAGCGTCGCAGTCCCGTGGATCGTGCTGCGGCCAGGGGTCCGACGACCACGGTCTCGTCAGATCAGATCGCGCCCGGTGACAGAGTCCGTCATCAGAAATGGGGACTGGGAACTGTTCGAGAGATCGTCGGTGAAGGTGATCGGGCAGAGGCCGAGGTCATGTTCGACACGCAGGGAAAGAAACGCTTGCTGTTGGCCTGGGCACCGCTTGAACAGGCCTAGCGACCCCGTCAGAACGGCAGGATCTTGGGCAGGGCCAAGAGGACCCAGGTGGCACCGCTGAATAGGAGCGCCGCCGCTCCAATGGTGAGGAACCTGTTTCTCTTTTCTCCTAACTTGGAGCTGATGCCCCCAAAGAACAGGACCAGGGCAAAGGCAACCACGGTGAGCACGTAGTCATCGGAGGTTTGATTCGCCACTGCAGCGTCGTCGGCGTGTTGGTCGGCGACGTCCTGGAGTCTGCTCGCCTCCAAAGCGTTCTCGAGGACATACTCGTCCATGACGAAAGGAGTTGGAGGTGCAGTCCCCTGGTCCTCTGAGAACTCGATCAGCCAGGCATCCATGGCGGGTCTGAATTCGGGCCGCATTCGCTCGAACAGGAAACCCGAGAGAGTTCCCGCGGTCGGCTCGTATAGGTCGCCCGGCTCGAATGCGATGAGACCGTCGCTCCCGTCCGAATTGAACGCGTCGAGCCAACTGGTGAAGAGGGCGACGTCGATCCCAACCTGCTGGCCGGCACGGGTGTCGAACCTCGTCGATTCTGTTCGGGCGGCACCGGCACGGCTGAACGAGGTTGCCTGTTCCCCGCTCCACTTGGCACTCTGAAAGGCGGCCCAGGCGGTGAAGATGGCGGCAAGTGCCATCAGGATGGTGGCGACCAGCTCTACCCGGTCAGAGGCTCCAAAGACCAGTTTTTCGTCACTCATTTCATCGGGTGTTTCGTCAATCATCTCAGACATGAGCGAGTCAACTTAGTAGCCATTTTCGGGTCAGGCGCTCGCCACGTCGGCGAGAAGCTCATGCCAGCTGGCGACAAACTTCTCGACACCCTCGTCTTCCAGGGTCTGGACGACATCGTCATAGTCGACGCCAACGTCGCCAAGACTGTCAAGGGTGTCTTGTGCTTTCTCAATGTCGAAATCGTTGAACGACCTGGGGTTTGGGTCTCCATGGTCCTGGTATGCCTCGATGGTGTCCAGAGGCATGGTGTTGACCGAGTTGGCGACGACCAGGCCTTCGACATAGAGCAGATCGGAGTAGCTGGGGTTCTTGGTTGAAGTCGATGCCCAGAGTGGCTTCTGGGGCCGAGCGCCTTTTGCCGCCAGCATCCCATAGCGAGTGGAGCCGAAGTCATTGATGAAGTGGCCGTAAGCGACTCGAGCGTTGGCGACGGCGGTGACACCGCGTAAGGCCTGGGCTCGGGTCGACTTGAGGGCGTTGAGGCGTGTGTCGACCTCACTATCGAACCGTGACACAAAAAAGGAGGCAACGGAGGAGACAGTGGAAAGGTCTCCGCCCACCTGGTTGAAGTGGTCGAGCCCACCGAGATAGGCGTCGATCACCTCGGCGTAGCGCTGGAGAGAGAAGATCAGGGTCACGTTGACCGAGATTCCCTCACCGATTAGGCGTCTGATGGCCGGAATGCCCTCTGGGGTGGCCGGAACCTTGACCAGCAGGTTGGGTCTGTTGATCTGTTTCACCCAGTCGCGGGCTTCGGCCACGGTTGCGTCGGTGTCCGAAGCCAATGTGGGGGAGACCTCGACGGAGACGAAACCATCCCGGCCTCCGGTAGACAGATGAATGTCGGCGAGCACGTCGCATGCCTTTCTGATGTCGTCGGCCATCAGGGTTTTGACGATCTCCTCTGTCGAGGTGCCGGCGGATTTGAGATCCTGCAACTCGGCGGTGTAGTCGTCGGACCCCACGATCGCACCGGCGAAGATGGTGGGATTGGAGGTAACACCAGTCACCGCGTCCTGTTCGACACGCCGGGCCAGCTCCCCGCTGTCGAGCATTGTCTTGGAGATCTGGTCCGACCAGACACTGACACCGGCAGCCGCCAGTCCATGGAGATTGGAGTTCGTCATGGCTCAGAGGGTAGGCCCCTTATTCCATGTCGAAAGGCAGCAACTTGAAGTGACGGCCGCTGAGGGATCGAACGACTCTGAAGTGGCGTTGGTCGAGGGTGAGAATCTCATTGGTGTTGAAACGCTTCGCCAGAACCACCAGTGATGCATCGACCAGGCCGAGGCGGAGATCAGCGTAGGTCGTCATGACCTCAGCGGCCAGGGCAAGTTCGCTCGCTCCGAATTCAGCGATGTTGTACCCACCTGATGACAGCTCTCGCATCACAGCGATTGCAAGATGTTGGCCATGGCGGCGCCCCACCAGATGGTCCAGCTCAGTCAGCACCAGTGGGGATATGACCAGATCGCGGGCAGCCTCCATTGCCGAGACACACTCCTCGCTAAGCGGTTGATCGGCGGCGAGAGCGGCGATGAGACCGCTTGTGTCGCAGATCACATCTCATCCATGAGGTCATCGCCCATGCCTTCGAGCAACTCGTCGACGCGTCCAGCGAGATCTTCGCCGAATCCTTCGGGGAACAAGGGGAGGTTCAGCTTCCGCACCATCCTCGTCTCCAGATGCTCACCAACCGAGCGGCGGATCACCTCGGCCTCGGTCACTCCGAGACGGGCCGCTTCCCGCTCGATTGCAGTCTTCATCTCATCTGGTAGGTAGATGGTGGTGCGTTTCACGCCATATATACTGCCATATATACTGAGTTCTCCAACGTTTACCTACAGAATCGTCGTCGACCGTTCAATACCCTTGATTGCCAACTAGCCTCCTCGCGCCGATGCCACGACGAATTCTCATCGCAAAACCAGGTCTCGATGGACATGATCGTGGCGCCAAGGTGATCGCCCGAGCCCTTCGCGACGCCGGCTTCGAGGTCATCTACTCCGGTCTTCACCAGACCCCTTCCCAGATCGCCGAAACCGCCCTCCAAGAGGATGTCGATGCCGTAGGTCTCTCATCCCTGTCAGGCGCACACAAGACGCTTTTCCCTCAGGTGGTGGAGCAGTTGGCAAGCCGTGATGCCGACGATGTCGTTGTGTTTGGCGGCGGGGTTATCCCCGAGGCCGATATCCCGGCTCTCGAGGAAGCGGGTATTTCAACGATCTTCACCCCCGGCACCCCCCTCGATGAGATTTCATCGTGGGTGGACGCCAACGTTCCAAGCAAGGTGTAGGCAGGAAAGGAACCAATTGAAGATCCACGAGCATCAGGCCAAACAGCTCATGGCCGCCAGGGGCATCCCTGTACCGATGGGTCGGGTCGCCCGGACGGTCGATGAGGCCGTGGCTGCAGTTCGACCCCTGATCGAGGAATCCGGTAACCCGGTCGTCGTTCTCAAGGCGCAGATCCACGCCGGGGGACGAGGCAAAGGCACGTTCAAGGAATACCCGGACGTACGTGGGGTCAATGTCATCACCGAGGGAATCGACGGCGGTCCCGGCGCCGCCGAAGAAGCGGTGAGGGAGCTTGCCAAGCGGATGCTTGGCAGCACGCTCGTCACCATTCAGACAGGTGAAGAAGGCAAGGTCGTGGGACGTCTCTACCTGGAGCAGGGGATCGACATCGCCAGAGAGCTCTACCTCGCGGTTCTTCTCGATCGGACGACGTCGCGGAACATCGTGATGGCTTCGACCGAGGGCGGCATGGAGATTGAAGCGGTCGCCGAAGAAACTCCCGAGAAGATCTTGAGATCGGAGATCGACCCCGCCATCGGGCTCGCCGGTTTCCAGGCCAATGAGTTGGCACATGGGCTTGGCTTGGAGGGTGAGCCCGCCAAGAACTTCATGCGGTTCGTCAAGGCGCTGTCCGATGCCGCCACCGATCTCGACACGGACCTCGTCGAGATCAATCCGCTGGTTGTGACCACCGATGGTGAGGTGATGGCTCTCGACGGAAAGATGGCCTTCGACGACAACGCCTTGTATCGACACCCCGACGTTGCGGACATGCGTGACGAAACCGAAGAAGACCCGGCCGAGGTTGCCGCCAAGAACTCTGGGCTCAACTACATCAAGCTCGATGGCACCGTCGTGTGTCTGGTCAACGGATCAGGCCTGGCAATGGCGACCATGGACACGATCAAACACGTCGGTGGTGAGCCCGCCAACTTCTTGGACGTTGGTGGCGGCGCCACCGCCGACCAGGTCACAACGGCGTTCCAGATCATCACCGGTGACCCAAACGTCAAGGGCATTTTCGTCAACATCTTCGGTGGGATCATGCGATGCGACGTCATCGCCACCGGAATCGTCGAGGCGGTCAATCGGGTTGGTCTCGAAGTGCCGTTGGTTGTTCGTCTCGAAGGGACGAATGTCGATCTCGGGAAGCAGATTCTCGAGGAATCCGGGCTCAACCTGGTTGCCGCCGACAGCCTGCGTGACGGCGCCGAGAAGATCCTGGAGGCCACAAAGTGAGCATCCTCGTTGACCAGAACACCAGGGTCCTCGTTCAGGGTCTGGGCAAGATCGGCCAGTTTCACACGGACAAAGCCATCGCCTATGGGACGCAAATGGTTGGGGCGGTGCACCCGTCGCGGGCCGGGACCGAGTTCCACTTTGAGGGAGAGACCGACCACTCCGGAGTGGCCGGACGTGGAGACAACTACACGGCGGACCTCGCCATCTACGCCACAGTGAAAGAGGCCGTTGCCGACACCGGGGCCAACGCCTCAGTCATATATGTTCCACCTCCGTTCGCGGCCGACGCGATCATGGAGGCGGCCGCCGCGGGGATCGAGCTCGTGGTGGCCATCACCGAGGGGATTCCCGTTGGGGACATGATCAAGGTCAAGCGATACCTGCAGGGAAGCGGGACACGTCTTGTCGGGCCCAACTGCCCCGGTGTCATCACACCAGGCGAGTGCAAGATCGGGATCATGCCCGGATATATCCACCAGCGAGGCAAGATCGGCGTTATCTCCCGTTCGGGCACGCTGACCTATGAGGCGGTTCATCAGGTGACTCAACTTGGGCTCGGTCAGACAACGGCCGTAGGAATCGGAGGAGACCCGGTCAATGGCACCGATTTCGTTGACATTCTGAGGATGTTCCAGGACGACGACGAGACAGAAGGGGTTGTGATGATCGGGGAGATCGGAGGCACGGCCGAGGAGGAGGCCGCCGAGTATGCGCAATCGGAGATGACCAAGCCCGTGGCCGGTTTCATCGCCGGAACAACAGCACCGCCCGGCAAACGGATGGGTCATGCCGGGGCAATTGTCTCGGGTGGCAAGGGAACCGCCGCCGCCAAGATCAAAGCCATGACCGCTGCCGGAATTGTCGTTGCTGAGACGCCATCCGACTTGGGTGAGGCAATGGTTCGTGCTCTCGGCTGAGAATCTCGCATCAATCGATGCCGAAGGTCGTAGTTTGGTAACGGCAGCCCGTCAGGACCCAAACGGTGCGGTGCCGCAATACCCCGGCTGGTCTCTGTCGGATTTGGCTTCTCACGTGGCGTCGATCCACGGGCGCACCGTTCTCATCTGCCGTGATTTGCCCCGAGAGCGCATCTCGGCGCCCGGGCTTCCGGAGGGATTGAATCCGATCGACTGGTGCGAAGGGACTCTCCAAGAGATGCTCGCCGCGTTCACGGCGACCGAGCCGGACACGGCTGTCTGGGCGTTCGGATCCGATCAGACGCTCGGCTTCTGGGAGCGAAGGATGGTTGTGGAGACCGGGATCCATCGGTGGGATGCATGTCAGGCGATCGGCGATGCGGACCGTCTTACCGATCGGGTCGCCGCGGAAGGTCTCGAGGAGGTCGGAGACTTGTGGCACGGGTGGTTAGGAGAAGTTCAGACACTCCAGGTCAACGCAACCGACCTGGGTAAATCCTGGGTTTATGGGGAAGGTGACCCGATGGCCTCAGTCGAGGGGACTGCGTCAGAGTTGGTGCTGGCCCTCATGCAGCGACCATCGTCGATCGAGTTGCCGCAGGATTGGGCAGCAGCTGTCAACTCCCTGGCACCTCCGCCGAAGCGCTAGCGAAAAGACCTAAGCTCAAACAATGGCCTGGCTCATCTTGATCGGCGTAGTCGGTTTGTTCGCCGTGATGTTCGTCTTCATCTACAACGGGCTGGTCCGGGACCGAAATCGTGTGGACAACTCATGGGCACAGGTCGATGTCCAATTGAAGCGTCGCTACGACCTCATTCCCAACCTGGTCGAGACGGTGAAGGGCTATGCGAGCCACGAGCTCGAGACCTTTGAGCGGGTCACCCAGGCACGTGGCGGGGCGCAGGCGGCCCAGGGCCCGGCCGAGCAGGCCCAGGCCGAGAACTTCTTGACACAGGCTCTTCGACAGCTCTTTGCGGTCTCCGAGGACTACCCGGAGCTGAGAGCCTCGGAGAACTTCTCCAGCCTTCAAGAGGACCTCGAGGAAACGGAGAACAAGATCGCCGTCAGCCGTCAGATCTACAACGACACGGTCCTCACCTACAACAACAAGGTGCAGCAGATCCCCACCAACATCGTTGCCTCGATGTTCAATTTCGAGGCCCGCGAGTTCTTCGAGGCCGGGGACGAGGCCGAGGAGGCACCGACCGTCGAGTTTTAGGACGGGCTCCTAGTTTGAAGAGAAGACTCAGACTTCTGATTGTCACCGTTCTGGTGGTTGTGCCGGCGACAGCGGCTGTCGCCAAGTCATTCTGGATCGCCAACGCCGATGTGACAGTTGTCGTCAACGACGATGGTTCGCTTCAGGTCACCGAGTGGTTGACATTCGACTTCTCGGGTGACTTCTCCGGGGCCTATCGCGACATACGTCTCCGCCCCGGTGAGGCCATCACCGTGGTGTCGGTTGGAGACGCAGGCGGGACGTACCAGGCCGGTGGTTGCACCGAACTGGGGTGCTTTTCGCCCGCTGGCACCTATGGAGTGGAACAGCACCGTGACTTTGTTCGTGTGGTGTGGCATCACGACAGCCACAACGAGAAACGCACCTTCAAACTCGTTTATCAGATGGTGGGACTGGCCACTGTCTACGATGACGTCGTCGACGTCAACATCCGGGTCTGGGGCGACCAATGGGCGGTGGGTCTCGATCGGCTAGCGGTGGGTATGGAAATCCCGGATGGAGCCCAGGGCGGTGACGTGCTGGTGTGGGGCCATCCTCTTGGGGTCAACGGTTCGACCGCACTGGGCGATGATGGGATCTCGCCATCTCTGGAGGCGAGTGGGATTCCTTCCGAGCAGTGGGTTGAGTTGCGGGTGGTCTTTCCGTCCACATTGCTGTCGAGCAGCGGGGGTGCGACTGTCATCCCCGGTGACGGATTGCAAGGGATTCTAGATGAGGAAGCCAGGTTCGCCGAAGATGCCGACGCCGCTGCGGCCGCCCAAACCACAGGCTTGATAGCGGGGGCCGTTGCAGCGATTGTCATCGTTTTCGGGATCGGTGGTCTCGTCTTCTGGTACTACGGCAAAGAGCCACGCATCGACTACGACCAGGAGTATGAACACGAACCCCCCACCGATCTGACTCCGGCGGAGGTGGGGGCACTCCTCTCCCAGGGCGCAGTGACGGAAAAGGAGTTCACGGCAACGTTGTTCGATTTGATCCGTCTGGGGGCGATCAGTGCATCACCGTCCCAGGTCGAGAGGGTCACCTGGGGTGGATTCAAGACAGAGACCATCACCGACCTTGTCCTGGATCTAACCGACAAAACCACCGGGTTTCGCAATTTCGAGCAGTCGGTGCTCACTGTGATGCGTCGTGTTCTCGAACTCGGTCCACGGCCACTTCACGAGTTCAAGGAGGGGATCCGCGAGGATGCCACCTCCAACGCGGAGACCTATCAGACATTCCGCGATCGGGTGCTGACTGCCGTCAATAACGGTGGATTGTTGAATAATCGCGGCCAGGGGGTAGCCCTCCTCATCGGGCTTGGTCTGATTGGTCTCATTGTGGCGTCGTTCTTTCTGGTGCCACGGGCTCTCGGCAATCGGGCCGGAGGAGCAACGATCGCCGTGTTGGTGCTGGTCGGCATGGTGGTTGGCTCGATCGTGCTGTTCGTCTTCCTCGCCTTCCGCCGGGTCCGAACCAAACGCACCCCCGCCGGAGCTCTCGAAGCGGCGAGGTGGGTGGCTTTCCGGCGTTACCTTCAGGACTTCTCCCGGCTGGAAGAGGCACCGGTGATCTCGCTCGATCTGTGGGACAGATACCTGGTGTATGCGATCACATTCGGCTTGGCCGAAGAGGTTTTGGAACATGCCCGGCTCCACGCTCCACCCGAACTGGAGAGCAACTCCTCGCTCTACTGGTTCGGGCACTACGGGTATTCGGGTGGTCACACCGAGAATGCCTTCGCCGGTCTTCAATCCGCTCTCTCCGGTGCCTTCACGCCGCCCTCTTCCGGTGGCGGCGGCGGAGCCTGGTAACGGCACCGGCCCGCCTACCGTTCTCGCGTGAAGCTCATGACAACGCTCCTTGCGTTAGCGATAACCCTCGTTGCCTTGCCGGCGTTTGCTGCAGTAGAGGGCTCATACCCTGACTACACAGGACCTGAGTTTCAGGCCCTCTATGAGTACGCGGTGGCCAATACGCTGCCCAATCTCGATCCACCCAACGGTCTCTACCCGATCACCGGCAATCAGGAACTCGACGACAGGATCTGGGAGCTGGCCTTTGAGCGCGGCTACATTCTTCGGCCGACGGTGTCGGGCGACCTCTCCTCGGTTGGAGGTGTTCGCATGCAACCTCAGGCGGCCGAAGGTTGGATTGGACTGCGAGCAGAGGCACAAAGCGCAGGTATGGGGTTCGTCCTGTCATCGGCTTACCGTTCGCCGGCGGCCCAGCGAACCCAGTTCAACTCCAAGCTCGCCGGTTCTTCGGATAATGCGATTGATGCAGCACTGACGTGGTGGTCGATCCCGGGCACCTCGAAGCATCACGCCGGGTATGCCCTTGACTTCAGATACCCCAACGGGACATTTGGCGGGTTTCGAAGAACACCCGATTACGCCTGGCTCAGCGATAGCAACTTCGCGATCCCCATGCGATACGGGTTGATCCCGTCCTACCCCGATGATGGGGTGAGCCAGGGACCGAACCCCGAGCCATGGGAGTTCGTCTGGGTGGGCACCAGGCTGATCAGTTGTGGGATCCCACAGAATCTTGAGCTGGTCGTGATGGGCCCCGCGGCCGCTGTTGTCAGCGAGATCGAGGCATGTCCTGGTGGTGCCAAACCGGCTGGCCTTCCACGCTGGCTAGGCCCTTAGAAGATAGAACGCCGAGAAGCTGTTGGTGATGGCATCGAGTTTCTCGAAAGAGGAGAACCCGGCTTCGCCCGCCATCTGCTCTGCGGTCTCGGCGCCCCATGCTGCGCCAAGTCCAGCCCCATCCCTTGCCAGGGATTGGGTCATGCAGTGGAGCGCAGAGATCCCATAGAGCAGGGCGCCCCGGTCGTGGAGGTTGTTCTCCAGATACGAGCTGGCGTTGGGTTCCATCATCAGGTACATCCCATCGGGCATCAACGCCTCGCGGATGCGCTTTAGCCCTGCCATGGGGTCAACCAGGTCGTGGATTACGTCAAAGCTGGTGACCAGGTCGAAGCCGGGTTCGATCGGGATCTCCTCGATGGTGTATTCGTGGAACTCGATGTTGGAAAGCTTCTCTGACCGACTCCTGGCGACGGCAATCGAGTCTCCGGAGACGTCGAAACCGACGACTTCGGCGTTGGGGAAAGCCTCAGCCATGAGAATTGCCGCAGTACCGGAGCCACAACCCACATCGGCCACGCGGATCCCCTTCTCGAGGCGATCAACCAGCCCGGGAACGGCCGCAAGCCACTTACTGGTCAGGAACACCCGCTGCGACGGGCCATTGCCACGGTCGATTCCCTTGATGAAACGTGGGCCGAACTCTTCAAAGCCCACCCCACCCCCGTGGACCGAGGCGGTGGCCACCCCCTCGATCTGACTCATGACCAGGGGAATCATGTCGAGCCATCCGCCCATGAAATAGGGGCTGGAGTCGCTTGACACGAAGAGAGCGTGCTCCTCTGGAAGGGTGAAGACACCGGAGTCGGCGTCGTACTCCACAACGCCGGCTGCGGCAAGGCCGGAAAGGATCTCCTTTGTGTAACGGGCGTCGAGACCTGCCCCTTCGGCTACCTCTTCGGCTGTTCCACCCTCGTGTTCCCCAAGGTATTCGCTCAACCCGGAACGATCGGCCACGGCAAGCAGCCCGATGGTCGTTGCCCCCGATGCAAACCCGACGAATTTCTCGAGGAACGCCTCGACTTTGGTTCTGTCCATGTGGGCCTATTCAATCAGGCCGTCTCAGCCGATGACGACCACCTCGGCAGTGGTGTCCGAAATGGCGAGGGCCTGGTCACGGGTGACGAGGGGCGCTTCGAGAGTCTCGGCGAGGGCGAGGTATGCGGCGTCATATGCAGTGAGATTGTGCCGGAGTTCCCAGATCCTGCCCAGGAACAGATGATGAGGGAAACGCCTTATCCGCATTCCTTGGAGTTCGTCGAGGGCGCCGGTGGCGACATGTTGGCTAAGGCCTTCCCGGTTGACCATCCGTCTCAATGTGTGCGCCACTTCCAGGTCCACGAGGTGCGGTGCGGCGAGATAATCGGTATCGAACCCGGATATGGCACGGAGTGTCGGCTCTGTCCACGGTGGCTCGTCGATCAAAACGGGGAGCAGGGCTGACGCATCAATGACAATCATCAGTCGCCACGAAGTTCCCTGATCATCTCCTCCGGGGATTTGCTCGACTTGACTGGACCACGCAATCGAGCGCGCTCGGCAACCTCTTGCCAGGACGATTGCTCAGCTACCTTCGTCAGTTCTCTGAGAAGGTATTCAGACAGGGACAAACCTCCGGCAACGGCCCTGGCCTTGAGACGTCGATGGACATCGTCGGGCATGTTTCGAATCTGCACCATCTTGGACATGTCTTCAATACCTATCTGCATGTGCTTCACATGTCAAGTGTGTTCAGCGCATGTGTTTGGTCAGATTTGTTCACCCGGGTTTGGCTGGTGGTTTTGATCAGCCCTCAGCGCAGGTCACTTCAAACGTCCCCTGGACCCCCTTCGGCAGCTCGGCCGTGCCTCCGCGACGACAACGACTGGATCACCAACTGCGGCGTCCAAGCCGAGTTCAACGAGTTGCTGGAGATCCTCCGGCGAAACGTCGCCGTAATGTACCTGCCCGACCCATCACCCGAATGGGAATGATCTAAAGTGGCTACCGGCGCCTCTAACGAATCAGACTAACCACCAGGGAGAAGATCGCCGTTAGGGCAGTCATCGAGCCGACGACGGTCGCCACGTAGAACCTTTGTTGCTCGCGAAGGATGTTTTCGAGCCGATCGAAACCTACCTCGAGACGTACGATGTCATCTTTCGTGGCTACCTCTTCCGACGGGTGTTGGGGTAGGTAGGTCATCAGCGTGTCCCCGTGCTTGGGGCCTAGAACATTCTGTAGTTCAGCATACAGGGCGTGCCGGGCTGGCTCCTGGGATGCCATCCCTCCCAGTTTGCCAGACCCGGCAGACGCTTTCTAGACCCTTGGCTCACTCCCCCGCGCAGGTGACTTCAAAGGTCCCTTGAACTGGTTCGGGAGCCTCACCGGTTCGAGGATAGGAAGAAGGCAAAACGATCACTGACAACGACGATTAGCCAACGACCACCGAACCCTCCTTGATCACCGTCCGCACCAGATTCGAGGCCGGGCGGTAAGGGATGTGAGCCGGTGAAGGCGCGTCGAGGATGACAAGATCGGCCAGTGATCCTTGCTTGATCTGTCCCAGATCTTCGAGACCCAACGAGAGGGCTCCACCCCTGGTAGCAGCCCAGATCGCCTCTTCGACGGTCAGACCCATCTGAACCACCCCGAGGGAGATCACCAGTCCCATTGTCTCGATGTATGAGGTTCCAGGGTTGCAGTCGGTGGCCAGGGAAACCGTGCAACCCGCATCCCAGAGCATCCGACCGGAAGGCTGCTCAGTTCCCAACGTGTAGGCGGCGCCGGGCACCAGGACACAGGTGACGCCGGCCTCCGCAAGGGCCGTCGCGTCATCGGGAGTGACATGATCGAGATGGTCGGCTGAGAAGGCACCAATCTCGGCAGCGAGGGTTGCACCACCGCGATGGCTCAACTGTTCGGCGTGGACCCGGGCCGGCAGCCCCAGTGTCTTCGCCGCCTCGAAAATGGCTCGAGCTTCATTCACCGAGAACACACCGTCCTCGACAAACACATCACAGAAATCGGCGAGGCTCGCTGCCGCTGGGAGCATCTCATTGATCACCAGGTCGATATACGCGTCACGATCAGATCGGTACTCGATTGGTACCGAGTGGGCCCCAAGGAAGGTGGTGCGCACCGTGATCGGAAGCTCATCCCCTATCCGGCGGGCGACCCGAAGAAGACGGAGCTCGGTTTCGAGATCAAGCCCATATCCGGATTTGATCTCGACGGTGGTGGTGCCGCCCCGGATCATCGTCCAGACCCGTTCGGCGGCCAGATCAAAGAGGGACTCCTCAGAGGCAGAGCGCGTCGCTTCCACGGTGGAGAGAATTCCACCTCCTGCTGCGGCGATGTCGCTGTACGACTCACCGGCGAGCCGTCGGGCGAACTCATCGGAGCGATCCCCGGCAAAAACGAGATGAGTATGGGCGTCTACGAAACCGGGGATGACGGCCTGCCCGTCACACTCGATACGGCCGTCTACTCCTTGCTCGGGTGCATCCGACTCCGGGCCCGCGTATGTGATCCGGCCATCGGAGATGGCGACTGTCGCTCTCGAGATGGCGTCCCCGGTGTTGGTGGTGAGATGACCGATCCCGGTGAGCAACAGATCCGACATCAACCCGCCGCGGCCTCGATCGATCCGTCTCCGATCAGCTTGGCCACCATCTCGATCTCGTCGGAGAGCGGTCGGTCTTGATCGAGGGGTGGAACGTGATTGCGGACCAGAGTCACTACCGATGCGGTGCCCGGACCGGGCTCGAGAGGCTTGCGGTAGTCGATCCCTTGCACACCACAGAGGATCTCGGCTGCGATAACCCGACGGGTGTTGTCGAGGATCGGGGCCAGCTTTCGCCCGGCGCCCCAACCCATCGAGACGTGATCCTCCTGATTGCCCGATGTGGTGATCGAATCCACCGACGCCGGGTGGGCGAGCACCTTGTTCTCCGCGACCAAAGCCGCCTGGACGTATTGGGCGATCATGT
>JAZFTN010000011.1:0-6037 GCA_036446715.1 Acidimicrobiia bacterium
TGAGACGTCAACAACGGAGACAGATGCTCCCAGGCCGGTGATACGTATCGGGCGGTCGCTGGTGATTGCCGCTGCCCTCGGCTCCACTCTCGGCATTGTCATCGCTCAGTTCCTCGACGATTTTGGCGATGGTCTGCTCGCCGAGATCCTCGGTGGAGATGCGGTCCTCTACAACAACCGCGTCGAAATCACAGGAGCCACCGATGTGGTGTGGGCAGGAGGATTTCTCCTCTGTCTGATCGTGGGGTTCATAGCCCTCTTTGCCTACCCGACCCAGCGCGGTCATGGCATCCCACGTTTGACGTTTCTGTGGATGGTTGTTCACGTCCTTCGCCAGGCCATGGGCCAGGCGATCATGTTGCCCTTTGACGGTGATAGCCAACTCGCCCTCGCATACGCGACCCTCGACGCTCCACCGGGACTCGATGTGGTCATCGCTGCCGGCGGAGGTGTGGGGCTGCTTCTGATCGCCCTCGCTGCGGCGTCTGCCTTCCTCGCATTCACCCCTCATCGCAGGCTGGTCTCGAATGCGCGAAAAAGACTCACATTCGCTCTCTGGATTGCCCTTATCCCGGCCGTCGCCTCGGTATTTCTGGCGATTCCGTTTTTCGTGCCGGACACAGAGAGTCTCGTGATCCGCTCGCTGCCGCTGACAGCCGTGATATTCCTGGCAACACTCGCCGCCGCCCCTGGCACCACCACCGTCCAAGGTCCGGAGGATGAGCGAATCACCCCGCGGCCGTACGGTCTCGGTGTCACGCTCGTTGTGATCTTGGTCTTCTATCTGACTGTTCTGGCCGGGGGCATCTCGCTCGACCCGAGACTATGGGGTTAGGCACTACGGCTGCGGTCGTCATCACCGTCAGCGACGGTGTGTCGGCAGGGGTGCGCGAGGACCTCTCTGGAGCTGTGCTCGAGGGGCTTCTCGTCGAAAAGGGGTTCAGCGTCGACAGGGTGCTCGTCGCCGATGAGGTGGACGAGATCGCGAGCGCGATCAAAGATGCTTCATTGTCTGCCCGACTTGTCGTCACCACCGGCGGAACGGGCTTCAGTCATCGAGATGTGACACCGGAGGCAACGGCCTCGGTGCTCGAGAAGGAAGCACCTGGTCTTGTACACACCATGCTGGCCGGGGGTCTGGAGAAAACGCCAATGGCTGCCTTGAGTCGGGCACGGGCCGGTTCGATCGGAGCGACGCTGGTCATCAACGTTCCGGGCTCGCCGCGTGGTGCCACCGAGAGTCTCGAAGCGGTGTTGGATGTGATTCCTCATGCGATCCAGCTCCTGTCCGGCGACACCCAGCACCACTGATCTCGTGGCTTCTCATCGAGATAGGGACCGGCGAATCACTACGGTTCGAGGGTTTCCTTACTCATTTTCGGGAGGATCATGAAGATTTCACAGGAATTCGTAGTGGCAAGCTCGCCCGACGTGGTTTGGCGATTCTTCCAGGACGTCCCATCAGTGGCGCAGTGTCTCCCTGGTGCCGAGCTCACGGGTGAGACCGAGGACGGGGCCTACGAGGGAACTCTCTCTTCGAAGCTTGGCCCGATGACGGCCACATTCGAGGGCAAGGCAACTGTGACGACGGACGAGACGACCATGTCGGCGATCCTTGAAGGCAAGGGCGTTGATAAGAAGGGTGGCTCTCGCGGTCAGGTCAAGGTCGAGTACTCGGTGAAGCCTGACGAGGACGGTTCCAAGGTTTTGGTCGACGCCAACATCCAACTCTCCGGACCGGCAGCGCAGTTTGGTCGTACCGGTCTGATCAACGAGATGTCTCGGCGGCTCATCGAGGACTTCGTGTCATGTCTCGAAGCCAAGCTGGAAGCAGCCTCCGAAGAGGAGGCCGAGGCGATCGAAGCCTCAGAAGTAAGAGGGGTGTCGCTGTTCTTTGCTTCCCTCTGGGCGTGGTTCAAGAGCCTTTTTGGGAAAGGAGGCAGATGAGGCTTCGGCTGATTCTGGCTCTGGTTGCCGGCTCGCTCGTTTTGTCGGCGTGTGGCTCGGACGATGGTGGCACGAACGGTGTTCTCGAGGGCAGCGACGTGTCGGTGAACATGTTCGACAACAGATTCGAGTACACCGAGATCCACATCCCAGTTGGCGGATCGGTGAACTGGGTCGGTGCCGGACGCAACGCACATAATTCACTTGATAGCGACGGCTCGTGGTCAACCGAGGATGTGTCCGGAAGTCTCGAGCAGCACGATGGTGACGAAGCCGTGATCAACTACGACGAGCCCGGCGAGTATGTTTTCTTCTGCACATTCCACGGGAACAGTGAGGGTGCTGGAATGGCCGGAATTCTGATTGTTGGTGACGCCTAGTTGAAACCGGTCCTGGGATTCCTGGTGATTGCGGCCGGGTTCGCACTCGCCGCTTGCGCAGGACCGCCGGTTGGCGAGGCCTCGCCCGCGGCCACCGGCGACACCTCGACCGAATCACCGTCGGAGTGGACCGGAGTCACCCGAAACGTTCCCTCTGAGTATCCAACGATCCAGGCGGGTGTCGATGCCTCCGATCCCGGCGATCTGGTCCTTGTCGACAGGGGCGTTTACAACGAGACAGTCTCTGTCACAACTGACGGTCTGACGATCCGCGGGGTCGATCGCAACGAGGTGGTGATCGACGGCGAGTTCCAGCGGTTCAACGGTGTCGAAGTGCTGTTTGCCGATGGGGTCGTTGTCGAGAACATGACGGCCATGAACCACACCATCAACGGTTTCTTCTGGAACGGCGCCCGCGGCTATCGAGGCTCCTATCTCACTGCCGTCAATAACGGCGTTTACGGCATCTACTCCTTTGACGCCGGTGATGGGCTGTTCGAGCACTCCTACGCCTCCGGTTCCGCCGACGCCGGCTTCTACATCGGCCAGTGCGACCCGTGTGATGCGATAATCACCGACTCGATCGCCGAGTGGAACGGGCTCGGGTATTCAGGGACCAACGCTTCGAATGAGCTCTACCTGGTCAACTCGATCTGGCGATACAACGTTGCCGGGCTGGTTCCCAACACTCTGGACGGTGAGCTGTTGCCACCGTTTCGGGGCGTCACCATTGTGGGAAACCTGATTCATGACAACGGCAATCCAGATGCACCCGCCCTGGCCTTCGAATGGGCGGCTCAAGGGAACGGGATCGTTCTGGCGGGGGGTGAGGGCTCCTACATCGCTCGCAATCGAATCTTCAATCACCCATTGAGCGGGATCGCCATCACTCCGATGTTGGACGCCAACTTCTACATGTCCCGGGACCACGTGGTCGAGGACAATGTGATCGAGGGCTCGGGGCTGGCACATATAACGCTCAGTGGGCCCACAGATTCTGGAAATTGTTTCTCCGGAAACGAGGGGGCACTGTCGATGCCGCCGGGTCTCGAGTTCAAGCAGAAGTGTGATGGCCTGCGTTTCCCGGCTCTCTTCGAGATCGGCTCGACCACCCACCAGTTGGGCCGTCTCTTTGAGTCGGGGATGGGATGGCAGCCGGAGATCGACATAGCTTCTTTGCCCCACCCCGAGCCTCAACCCGTGATGCCGGGCGGCGCCGATGCACCGGTGAAACCCGCTGTGAACGTCTTTGCAAATGCCAAACCTGACCTCGAGGCCATCGCGACCCCCGCGATGCCCGACGATCTAGAAGTTACCCAGACGAAAGGAATCAACATCATGGGAGTCACATTCGGTTCCGCAGCCGGAGTCTTCTTCGGTCTCTACGCCTACGTTCTGCCGCTCGTCCTCTATACGGCATGGGTAGTTCTCGCCTTTTGGGACATTGCCCGCCGCGAGGACATAGCGAAAGGCGCCGGGATCGGATGGACTGCCGCCATTCTGATCGTCCCCTTCTTTGGAGTGGTTGCCTACTACATCTTTGGAAAGAGCAGCATCCCGGCATGGCAACGTTGGACATTCATGGCCGGGGGAATGGCCGTGTATGCGCTGTTCCTTGGGCTGGGGATGGTCATCGGGGGAATTGTCTAACCCAAGATGGCTGAGAAGGCGTCACGCGTCGGGAACTTCTCAAGAAGGCCGGTCTGGGTGGGGTGGTGAGACCATCTACGAGATCGAGGTGGAACCCGTCGGTTTCACGACGGCAGATACATGTTCCACCCCCATCAGCATTGGCTCGCTGGGCGAGGGTCGATGGGCTGGTTCGCCGCGATCTAGGCGGGATCGAGTTTCGCGATCTTGTTACCCACGGCGACGGCCCCTGCCTGGATCACCAAGGTGTTGACTCCGCGGAATCTGTTTTCCCGGCCGATGCCCACATTCACGAACCGGAGAGCCTCCGCCCCAAACCGTTTTGAGAATTTGGCGCAGCCGGTGTGTGGCTTCGCCGAGATCTCGACAACGGCATCGCCCACAGCAAGCCGTGATCCGGGGGGAAGGTTGTCGAGGGAGAGATCGAAGTCGACGTACAGTTGATCACCACAGAGAGCCCACCGATCACGGGTCATGGCAACAGCTTCGGTGGCCCGGGAGTTCATCAACGTGACCTGAGCCTGTGGGTCGGCAGCACCGTCCTCCATGTGCGCATTTCCCCTTGCCTTCCAGTTGTCACCAACGAGTCCTTCGTCAAGACTCAACTGACCGTTCTCGACGACATCACGCTCACCGTCCGCAGGGCGTCGAACGATCATCTCAAGTCGTCCAGTGCCGGCTGGCGCGCCGAGAATATTGTCGAGGAAGGTCTCGAGTTCGGCAGTATTGCGACGCATCGTCTCCAGTATGGCCGGTCGGTCGAGTAGGGGCCTTCGGCCCTAAATAGGTCGTTGGCGTCCAGCGGATACGGGTTGGTCTCGACGGTCGAGGTCTTCGGCTTGTTGTTTGTGGGTGAGGGTGTGGTGGTAGCGGCAGAGGAGACAGAGGTTGTCGAGGACGGTTTCTCCTCCGTCTGCCCAGAAGACAATGTGGTGGACGTCACACCAGCGGGCCGACCGGCCACAGCCGGGAGCGGTGCAGTGGCGGTCCCGGGCGATGACAGCCCGGCGTAACCCGGCGGGTATCACCCTGGTTTTACGTCCCACCTCGAGGATCTCTGATCCGGGACCCAAAACGATTCTGCTCACTGAGGCGTCGCAGGCGAGTTGTCGGACAGTGTCAACACCGAGTACATGTCCGTCTTCGGTTTCGTGGAGGCCACCGGCCAGGCCTTTGAGGGCGTCGAGGTCGACGTGAATGTTGACGTGTGGTTTCTCCCCACCAACATCAGGGCTTGCGGTCCCTTCCAGAAAGCTCCGAGCCAGGTCTTCGAAACCGTCATGACGACGTTGTGACGGAGTGCGTTCATCATTCTCATTCGGTGGCGGCATCACCGCGTCAAGAGCAGTCACAAACGCCTCACCGGCGGTCTCGGTCAGAGCGAAGTCCCCTTCGATCATCCCGTTGGCCTTACGGGTGAAGTCAAAACGGCGTCTCTCCATCTGAACGGCACTATCCACGACAATCCCCGGCCGGTCGACCGAGTGCCGCCAATAATCGAGGAGCTGGCGGGTCTCGTCGGGGGTGTCACCAACAATCTCCAAAAGAACCGGTTCGGCGTCGGGATACTTATCCGGTAATTGTTCGGACACCCGGAACAGTTGGTGCGTCTGGTCGGTTGAAATCTGGCCATGTTTCCAGGAGAGAAAGGTTGCTTTGAAACGACGAGCAGCACGAGCCACCGAAACCAGATGTTTCGCTCTGCCCCCGGTCATCCGACACCTGTCCTTCAGAAAAGCAACCGCTGACGGGTAACCAACAACATCATGGCCTTGGTGGCTGTCAAAAACGCCGATGCGTCGCGAACGTTCCGCTTCGAACCGTCGCGAAAGTTCCTCAAACCAAACCAGATCCTCGCCCACGTCCTCGATCGGCAATACTTCGAGATCTTCAGTCTCCAGTGCCTGAATCGCAAGCCCGAGGGCGTCTCCCTTTCCCATACCCTGATTTGTACAAGCCGGGTGTGACAAGAAAGAGCGAAATCGGGCTAGATAAGAGAAATTTCTTCGATTTCTTTCTGCCGAATTCTCCAGGCCCGAATCTCCGGTGGGTCTCCCAGC
>JAZFTN010000012.1:0-4564 GCA_036446715.1 Acidimicrobiia bacterium
GTGCTGGACAGGCTCAGACAAATCGAGGTCGAGGATGTGTCCGAACCGACGGATCAGCCAGCCACCGCCAACCTGGCGAATCCACCCCTGGGGAGCCTCGACATCTTCGTCCGTCCGCCAATCCCAGCCCTCGGAGGTCCACAGGTCCTGACGCTCGTACCCGCCGACTTCGATGAATTCGGCGAATCGCCTATTAGTGACCGGAAACCGATCGATTCCAAAGGCGGAGACCTCTACCAAATGTTGGGGACGCTCGTTGTCGTAGGACTCGGTTCGCTCGTCGGTCCCCGCCAGAAACGGCCCGCCTGGAATGGGGATCTGCTCAGAGTCATCCACCGCGTCCTCATGACGGAGTGGAGCAAAGCCGGCCACCGCATACGGCTCGAGGTCTTCTCGAAGGTCGAGAGCCTGAAGGATGGTCTCGTGATGCTGTGCCTCGTGCTGAATGACCATCTTGAACACATAACCGTCACGAAGCAGCGGGTCGTTGGGATCGAGGTCGACACGCTCCAGGATCGCCAGCGCATCGCCGCGAACCTCATCGGAGTACTCAACAGCCTCATCCCGATCCAGCAGCGGAAGATCTCCCCTTGTCCATCGGGGGTTGTCGAAGGGGTTGTACATCTGGTCGTAGAGGGGGTCGTGTGGCGCCCGCCCATCCAGTTCTCGAAGCAGCCAAAACTCCTCGAAGTTGCCGACATGACCGACGTCCCACACCAAAGGACTCATGATCGAGGACAGCTGACGATGTACGTCGTCGTAACTGAGTGGATCGATCAGTTGCCTCGTCCGCTTTCGATATAGTTTCAGACCAGCAGCCAGACGACGACGAGCCTCGACCTCGGGCAATTGATTCCCGCGAATATCGGTGGTCATGCGGCACCTTTCATCGCATGGTCGGGGTCAGTCCAGGCGAGAGCCGCCCGTGGGTCGTCGAGCAAGGGAAACAGATCGTCAGCGGGGCTGCGGCCCCGGAAGGTGAAATCGTCGAGGAACACCTCGGTCGAGTCTGTGAGGTGGACATCGAACCGGTCGGGGTCCCTTTGCGCTGCGGTCAGGCCCAGTTCGGCGACCGTTCGTGCCATCATCCTGAGTTCGGGATCATCGAGTCCTTTTCGGGCTGCGGTAGCCCAGGTTTCATTGAGTCGAGAGGCGAATGGGCCAAGCGCCTCCATCGCCTTCTGTCTGGCAGAAGGGTCATACAGCAACGCACCGACAATGACGAGCGGGACGTGCCACCAGCGCTGAGGCATTCCATCAATGCCGCGAAATTCGAGTGTTCCATTTCGTGGACGGACCTCAGCAAAAAGGGTCGTCAGGTGGACATCCAGATCAGCAAGAGTCGGACTCCCCGCCGTCGGATGGCCTCCCTCGACCCAATCCCCGAAGGTCCAGCCCTTTCGGCCACGGGTGGTCACGCCATTTCGATTGAGATAGATGACATCGGCTTTGAGCGCTCGCTCAACCAAGTCCCTCATCGGGTCGACGTCATCGACTCCCTCCCACTGAGGAAAACCGGTTCGGGTGGGGTCCAGTCGTTGCCAGGTTCTCGCCCTTGACGAGCGGACTCCGAAATCAGGGCTAGAGGCGAACATCGCAGTGAGGATCGGGGAGATGAGATTGGCCACCACCCAGCGCTCCTGACGTGTTGTGCCTCTTCCGGCGTCGAGACTCACCTGAAACGCGCAGGTGTTGCGCATCATCTCCGCGCCGACAGGCCCTCGAGAACCGAAATGAGCTGCCATAGCCTTGTAGCGCCCTTTGTCTAGCTGCTGGGGAATCCGTTCTGCATCATTCCAAGGATCCGCCCCGAGACTGAGCAGGCAAACTCGATGCGACCAAAAGCCGGCGCGCATCAAGTCCCACACTTCCTCGAGCTCGGAAACCACCTCGAGCACCGTGTCGCCGGGTGCGGTGGCGTGTTCGATCTGGGCACCGGGCTCGAATGTGATCCAACCACCCGAGCTGGTGGGATAGGCAAGTTTCTCCATGGATCGCTCGATCACGCCCGAGTGGGTCGCGGCCACCTCATCGAGCACGCTCAACACCGATGGGGTCCCCTCGAGCAGCCGGATTCGACCTCGAGGCCACCCGTGGTCGACAACGATCGGGAAGGCCTCGGCTTCCACGCCAAACCGGTCTGGACGGTCGGTCTCACGCCACACTGATTCTTCGATCCGGGCTTCGACACCCGCCACACTGGTCAGGCTTGGGCTGGGTTCATCGGTCAATTTGCTCACCAGGGCTTTGAACCAGTAGAAGGGTAAAGACATTCCGTCCGAATCTGCGAAAGCTCGCCTATCGCCAACGGGGAATCTTGCGTAACCTCAGCGTCTCATCATGAGTGACTTTCACTACGAACCGCTCACCTATCTGGATTCGTCTTTTCTCGCCCTCGAATCTCGAGCCAGCCACATGCACGTGGCCGGAGTAGCCCTGTTCGACGCATCCCCGCTGAAGGGGGACGACGGCGGGATCGACATCGAGAGAATCCGGGCCCACGTCAGGTCCAAGCTCCAATACATCCCACGCTATCGCCAGCGTCTCGAGTGGGTCCCCTACGACCGACGTCCGGTATGGGTCGACGACGCCGAGTTCACCTTCGACTATCACGTCCGCCACACCTCACTCCCCCGCCCCGGCTCCGACAAGCAACTGAAGGAACTGGCAGGCCGCATCGTCTCGATGAAGCTCGACAGGAACAAGCCCCTCTGGGAGATGTGGGTGATCGAGGGAATGAGCGATGACCGCTTCGCCCTCATCGTCAAAATTCACCATTGCATGATCGATGGCCTCTCCGGTGTGGACCTGACCACGATCCTCCTCAACATCATCCCCGACGGGGCGATCGAGGAGACACCTGATTGGACCCCACGCCCGGCCCCGACACCGACTCAGCTTGCGGTGGCCGAGGCGGCTCGCCTCACCCGGCGGATCCTCGACCGTCTCACGAGTCTCGGCGAGAAGATGCGGGATGGCCTGAAGATCACGGATCGCACTATCGACAAATCGATAGCCGCCCTTACGTCGCTTCGTTCCGGTTGGCTGACTCCGTCGGGTCGGACCCCGCTCAACCCCGATATCGGGCCGAACAGACGATTCGACTGGACTGACATGGACCTGGGTGAGGTCAAGGATGTCAAGAACACCCTCGGGGGTTCGGTGAACGACGTCGTGTTGGCCATCGCCACCGGCGCGATACGCAAGTTTCTGATCGACGACCGGGACTTCGATCCGACCGAGACCGAGTTTCGGGCTATGAACCCGGTGTCCACGCGAAGCGCCGATCAGATGGGCAAGTTGGGCAACCAAATTGCCATGTGGCTGGTGGAGCTGCCCATCGGTGAAGAGGATCCTGGCACCCGTTACAACCTCATCAAGGATCGGACCCGCAATCTCAAGGCCACCAATCAGGCACTCGGAGCGGCCACCATCGTCGAACTCAGCTCGGGGACTCCGATCACGCTTCTCTCCCTGGCCAACCGGGTGGTGGGCTCGAAGATCCGTCCTTTCAACATGACGGTGACCAATATCCCAGGCCCCCAGTTCCCTATGTATCTGCTCGAATCAGAGATGTTGGGCAACTACCCGATGGTGCCGCTGTGGGCTCAGCATGGCATCGGCCTCGCTCTCTTCTCATACAACGGGAAGCTGCTGTGGGGAATCCAGGCGGACTACGCCGCTTTGCCCGACACGCAGGCTTTCATCGAAGCTCTCCACGTCTCTTTCCTGGAGTTGCGCGACCTCGCCTCCTCTGGCGGGTGACTGAGCTCGATCTGGGCGACGGTCTCCGTATGCTCAATGAGGTCAAGACCGAGGATCACTTCGGCCACGAGTCCCATCTCCGTTTTGCATGGGCCCTTCTCGACGAGGCGAGCAGCGTCGACAGCGCGGAACACGTAGCCAAGCTCACAATCAGACACGTCGCCGAGGTTGGGGGCAACCCGGGGAAGTACAACTGCACCGCCACCATCTTCTGGATCAGGCTCCTGGCTCTTGTGCGGGAGATCCACGAGGGTGTCACGACACTGGATGAGGCTTTCGAAGTCTGGCCTGACCTTCGTGACCCTCTTTTGCCAAACCGTCACTGGTCCAACGTGAACAGCGCGCAGGCAAAACAGCATTGGGTCGAACCTGATCTCCTTCCGCTGCCGTGACGTTCGTCGCTGCCCTGGTCTCGTTCTCGGCAACCTGAGGTAGTTAGGCCCGTATCCGGGCCTAACTACCTCAGGTTGCGGGGTTCAACTGCCGAGGACGACCACGACGAGGCGGCCGGTAGGGCCGTCGACCACCGAGATTCCGGTGCGGTCGTAGGCGGGGTCGGACAATACGGCGTTACCCGACTCCGAATCGAGAATGCCGTCGAGAGCGCCCAACGAGGTTCCGGCCAACGCGACTACCTCCTCGCATACCGCAGTCCGGACTCCGGATTCGGTGAGATCGAGCGAGCAGTTGGTCCCCCGGAAAAGCCTTCCTGAGGTGTACATGGCGGTCGCCCTCTGCTCGGCGACCGCGTCGATACCCTC
The DNA here is from genome assembly GCA_036446715.1 of Acidimicrobiia bacterium. Taxonomy (GTDB): domain Bacteria; phylum Actinomycetota; class Acidimicrobiia; order Spongiisociales; family ZC4RG35; genus SZUA-217. The sequence continues at coordinate 4,527 of JAZFTN010000012.1, forward strand.
ACTCTGGAGAAGAGGGCGGAGACCGAGACCGGTGCGGA
>JAZFTN010000013.1:0-6160 GCA_036446715.1 Acidimicrobiia bacterium
AATTGCCGACTCCGATGTGTCGCCGGCCGAAAGGGCCAATGTCTCCAACCTCCAGAGTGCCTCCCGAGGCGAATTGGCGTGGACCGTTGTCAGCGAGCCCCTATGACCGGTGTTCAGGGCAGATATCAGGTCCATCGCCTCGGGACCTCTCACCTCACCAACGATGATCCGATCGGGACGGAGCCGAAGCGCCGACCGGAGCAAGGATCGGATGGTGATCTCACCCGCTCCTTCCGCATTGGGAGGACGGGCTTCGAGACGTACGACGTGGCCGGGGAGAGCGAGTTCGGCCGCATCCTCAATGGTCACCACGCGTTCTGAGGCGGGAATGACAGCGGCGAGAAGATTGAGGAGTGTCGTCTTTCCAGTCCCGGTTCCACCGGAGATGACAATCGTGCGGCGGTCGCGAACCGTGTCAGACAAGGCGGACACCTCCTCTTCTGTGGCCGAACCTGCCGACACGAGATCATCGAGAGACTGGATCCTCTGGGTGAAACGACGTATCGCCACCAGTGGAACATCGACGGAGGCGGGGGGCAGCATGGCGTGGAGCCGGCTTCCGTCTGGCAGACGGGCATCGACCATCGGAGCCGATCGATCGATGCGAAGACCCAACGGGGCGATCGACCGTTCCACCATCGCGATCAACTCTTCGTCAGACGAGAATCGAACGTCCGTCAACTCGAGGTCGCCACCACGATCGACCCACACTTCGTCAGGTCCGTTTACCAGCACGTCCGTCGTCTCGGGATCGTCCAGAAGAGACTGAATTGGCCCCAGCCCGAGCACGGAACTGACAATCGGGCCTACCGACTCGTCGGCTCGCCATGGCGACTCCGACCGCAGCAACCATCGAGCCTCTGCCTCGACAGTCTCAGGTGCGAGCCTGACGTCTCCAGCAGCAATTGCCCGACTGACACGATCGATCACGCCCACGGCAGACTCCAGACCTGTCGCCAGGCGTCTATCCATCTGCTTCTCGAGGGCAAACGGCCGGCAAGCAGCAGGCGGGTTGTCCTGGCACGGAGTCGGGGAAGGACCGGGCCCGGGCCTGGAGGCCGGGTTCCAGATGCGACCGGCTGCCACACCGCAGCCCCTGGGTCGGAGGGAGCCAGCCAGCCCGGATACAAGGGCTCGACCGGCACCGTCGAGCCGGGCCACCCATCTCCGGAGACCCGCACCACCACAGCGGGCCATCGGGCTGCCAATTGCTCGATGATCGCAATGGCGTCGACAGCCCGGATCGGTCCACCTGCGATAACCGCAACACCCTGACGACCCGGGCTGAGCTCATCGAGCCTGGGGCCTTCTCCAGCCAGGTCGGCAAGAGTTCGGCCCGAAGCGAAACGCAGTCCTCCGGCCATGTCGATGACCAGAGATGTTCCAACCGAGGCTGCAAGCCCCAGTGGTCCCGCCACGGAAAGCACCGGATCCGATGAACTGACCGCGAGGACCCCAAATCTCCCCATCCCTCCCATGTCCCAAACATATGGGCGGCGCGCGTCAGGTACAAGACCCTTGGCGGCTATGGGTTAACTTGAGCACGTGTCCGAAGCCGCGTTCTTTGACCTCGACAAGACGATCATCGCCAAGTCGTCGACGCTCGCCTTCACAAAGCCGATGTTCAAGGCCGGGCTGCTCAGCGGATCGGCCCTTGCCAAAGCGGGGATAGCCCAGGTCTACTACCAGGCGTTCGGAGCGGACCACGATCAGTTGCAGCGGATCAAGGAGGAGCTATCCAGCCTGACCGAGGGGTGGGACCACACCGAAGTGGAAGCCCTTGTCGCCGAAACGGTGAATGAGGTCGTGGCCCCGCTGGTCTATGCCGAAGCGCTGGCGATCATCGACGACCACAGGCGCGAAGGGCGCAAAGTGGTGGTCATCTCGGCAAGCCCCGAGGAGATCGTGCGTCCCCTCTGTCACTACCTGGGTATCGAGGACGTCATTGCCACCACATCGGAGATAGACGAGGAAGGCAGATACACGGGGAGAATCGAGAGGTATGCCTACGGGCAAGTGAAGGCCGACGCCATGGCCGAGATGGCTGCCGCCGAAGACATCGACCTGAAAGCAAGTTACGCCTACTCGGATTCGGTCACCGACCTGCCAATGCTCGACATCGTCGGCCACCCGGTTGTGGTCAACCCGGACTCCGAGCTTGCAGCTATTGCCGAGGAGCGAGGCTGGGAGGTCCGAAACTTCGAGTCGGCGGTCACTCTGCGAGACAAGCTGGCTTCCAAGGCAGTCCCCGGTGCCGCCGTCGTAACCGGGATCGCCGCTGTCCTCGCCTACTGGGCGCTCAAGGGGCGCAAGGCCTGACCTCGGGGTCAGAGCTGCATCGTTTCCTTCAGATAGGAGGCGCCTCGCTCCATGAGTGCCGCAAAGCCGACGGCATCCTCCGAGTCGACCAGGGATCGCAGTCGCTCCACCGCCTCGGACAGCGCCGAGAGTGATTCGCCCCCATACTCATTCAGCGATTGGATCTCGAAGTAGAGGTGAGGGTTCTCCCCCGCAACCTGGGTGGCCACAGCAAGCTGTTTGTCGAAAGTGGTGCTGGAGAGGTCGGCCAACCGTCCGGCTGTCTCGCCACTCCCGGCAAGGGCTGTCAGGAAGACGATATTCAGCGCGTGCGACAGGCCCAGGATGTAGGCAATGAGACGATCATGGGAGTCGAGATCCATCTCAACCATCGAAGCCATGGTCGAGGCGAAGAGCTCGCCGGCTTCTGTCGTGGCTTCGGGGACACCCACATCCACCAGAACCACATGACGACCAGAGAGAAGATCGGTCTCGGGGCCAAACATCGGATGAACCGACGTGACCCGGACCCCGGCCCGAGCCAAACGAAACAGACCCGACCGGAGGGGCGTTTTCAGCGACCCGATGTCGAACACCAGGCCAGGAGGAGGAGCTTCAGCCATTTCGTCGAGGATCTCTTTGGTAGCGGTCAAGGGTGCGGCGATGACGTAGAGATCGAAAGTGCCCGGAGCATCGCGCCAGTCGGGAACACCACTATCAGCGGAACCCGGATCGGCAATCTCGACATGGAAGCCCTGCGATTCGAGAAAGCGGACAAACCATCCACCCATCCGCCCCAATCCACCGATCACCAGCGCACTACGGCCAGTTCCGGCCGAGTCAGCCTCAACACGATCCTGCTCCTGTATGACCAACGACGACCTGATCAGCTCGAGCATCATGCGCTCGGCGAGATCCTCCGAGAGACCAGAATCGGCCGCCATCCGACGGGCACGCTCCACAACCTCCTTCTCGTGGGCGTAGTCACGAATCGGCGCTCCTGCGGCCCTCTTCAAGGCGCCGAGTCTGGCCGCCAGATCATTGCGACGACCCGACAGGGAAACGATCTCACGATCGATCTCGGCCATCGCCTCTCGAAGGATGGAAAGTTCGCTGCTACTCATCCAAGGAGATTACGACTCGAGCCTCACTGGTCGCCGACATCGGCACGATCATCCAGCCCAGGCGCAGCCCGATCACTGCCTGGTACAGGTCGAGGGCAGACATCTCGTCGCCCTCGAGTCTTCTGACCACGACCCGATTGAGGGCGAAAGCCTCGACTTCCCAGACCGCCTCGCGATCGAGCGACCCGTCCACAGAACCGTCCTCCGACACTGTTTTGAGGGCATCGGTCACCGGAGAGACCAGCAAGGTCGCCGGACCGATGTCGGGGGGTATCTCCATCTCGACGGGCTCACCTGTGGGTCGGACGACGATCCAGTCCTGGTCGTCGCCTGCCAACTCCTGGAGCCGGAGAACCGTGAGCATGGCGCAAAGGTACCCTCGCCGGAATGACCAGTGGACACACCACCAGGGCCATGGTTGTCGTCGGAGGCGGGTCGAGCTCCCGGTTCGGCTCCGACAAGTTGATGACCGATGTCGCCGGCCGGCCTCTCATCGCCCACACCATCGCCGCGGTGAGGGACCACGTTGACATGTGCGTCCTGGTCTGCAGGGCCGATCAACTCGACCAACTGGAATCGCTCGAGCTGGGTGTGTCGATCGTCCCGGGAGGTTCGACCCGAACCGACTCCGAGATGTCAGGCCTGGCAGCCCTGGGTGGGGAGCACCACCTCATCGGGATCCACGATGGGGCTCGGCCTCTCATCAGTGGTGAACTGATAGAGCGGCTATTCGACAAAGCCGAGGGCTTTGGGGCAGCAGTGCCCATTTTGAAGCCCAACACCCTCCTCATTGATCGCAGGCTTCACCGACCCATCGAGAACGCGGTCACCGTTCAGACACCTCAGGTCTTCAGGGGCCCGGCGTTGCTGGCCGCCTATGTTGGCGCGGCCAAGACGGCGTTCGAGGGCTACGACACCGTCGAGGTCGTACACGAGTTCGGCGATCTCACGATTGCTTCGGTGCCCGGAGACCCCCTCAATATCAAGGTGACCGAGCCGGCCGACCTGGAGAGAGTTACCGAGATCCTCGAAGGACTCTCTCGTAACGAACCTCGGTGACCTGGATTCCGCCGATCTCCTCGAGCCGCAGCGACTTGCCCAGGGTCCACTCCTGTCTCTCATAGAAGGACCTAGCCCTGGCGTTGGTCTCCAGGACCCAGAGCAGGGCTTTGTCGAAGCCGGCGGCGCCGAGCTCGCGTTCGGCTTCGACCAGCAACTCAAAGCCATGACCTTTCCCCCACTCGCCAGGGTGCACGTAGATGGCAAAGACCTCTCCCCAGCCGTCATCCACCGATTTCCCCAAAAAGGCGAACCCGGTGAGATCTCCGTCGTCCTCCGCCACCAGAATGATCGAACCGGACTCGATTTGGTGAGTGAACCACGAAGTTCGCATCTCGATATCCAATCCGGCGAGAAAGGCGTCCGGGAATATCCCCCGATAGGTGTGCTGCCAGGTGGCGATGTGCAGAGCAGAGAGTTCAGCAGCGTCCGACACCCTGGCGGGTCGGATCATCTCACTCCTCTTCTGTGGAGTCGTCGGCATCAGCGGACTTGTCGCGGCCACCGAGCACCCAGAACGCCAGAGCTGACAGGGAGGCAGCACCCAGAGCAAGGGCGAGCCACCCGAGCTGTCGCGCTCCGGAACTCAGGCCGCCATCTTCCTCGGTAGGCGGCGGTACCCCGGGGACATCAGGAGAGAGATCGGCACCGAGTTCGACCAGCGAAACGGGTCGGGAGAGAGCATCCTCAGCACCCACGGCGTCGAACACCACGATGTAATTCTTGGGCTCGATCTCGGTGCGGATGCCAAACACGCCGCCTCCCCGGTCGAGCAACGGCAGGGTCAACGTCGGATCATCCTCAAACCCCAGATGAGCGACGACTGCCTGAGCCGACACCCTGACCTCGACCTCGATGTCCACCAACATCACGGTGTCTTCGAGGGACTCGACCGTGGCCGATGCGCTCCCGAACGCTCCGCCGAGCTCGATGGCGATCACCAGAGCCAGATAGGCCAGTTTCATCGGTCGATCCACTCCCCCCGCTCCACGAGCAGGCTTTTCAAAAGGTCGGGGCGGTCGGTTACCAGACCGTCAACGCCGAGGTCGAGCAGTCTCTTCATCTCCTCGACTTCGTTGACGGTCCAGACATGTACCTGAAGTCCGGCCTCATGTGCCGATCTCAACAGCTTCTCATCGACGACTCGCACTCCTCGAATTTGTGTCGGTAACTGCAAAGCGCTGGCGTCACCACCACCACCACGACCGACTCGAGAAGCAAGCACCCACATTCGAGATAGGGCAGGACCCGTCGAAGTTGGCACACGACCACCGGAAACCTCCCGAAACTCTTTGAGTCGATCGTCTGAGAACCCTCCAACGATAATCCTGTCGTGGATCCCCAGCCTGTCGATGAGGTCGGTAACAGGCCGGGCAAGACCTTCGATCTTGAGATCCACGACGAATGAAACCTCAGGAAAATCGGTAGCGACCTGTTCGAAGCCGGGAATCGCGATGCCCTCACCCCGGAAGGTGAAACCGTCCCGACCCCCGTGTCTGTAGCCGGCATCGAGAGCTCGGATCTCATCAAAGGTATAGCCGGAGACCTCTCCCGACCCTTCAGTGGTGCGATCCACCGTGTGGTCGTGCACGCAGACGATCACACCATCGCTGGTGATGTGGAGATCCGTCTCGATGTGGCGGTATCCCATCTCGAAAGCGCCGGAGAAAGACTCCATT
>JAZFTN010000014.1:0-3925 GCA_036446715.1 Acidimicrobiia bacterium
CGAAAGCCGTCTGGAACTGGCTCACCGGCCGCAACCGGATCGTAAACACCCCCGGGAACCTCGACCGGACCGGTGTCGACCTGGAATTTGCCCGCGGGTGACGCCACCAACCAGAAGGCAACCAGCGCGAACATGGCGAGACCGATCAACCCGTAGACAAACTTCACACATAACGGAACACAGACGCCCCGCCAACTGTTCCGACCAGTCGGGTCTTGGTCATTCGGATTCAGAGCGCGAAAAACCCCAACCCGCGAAACTGGCCGGGTCGGGGTTCTCGATTGCTGGAGGAAGGCTGGTCTAAGACTCGATCTTTGGCGCTGAACCCGCCGTGATGGCGATCTTGCGCGCCTTGGCGGCCTCGTTCACCGGGATCGACAAAGTCAGAATCCCGTTGTCGTAGCCAGCTTCGACGCGGTCGCCGTCAAGCCCATCGCCGAGGAAGAAACTTCGGACAAACGAGCCGGTGGGACGACCACGGACGATGTCGGTTCGATTCTCATCGGCGAGCTCGCGACGCTCGACTGTCACGGTGAGGTGCTTCTTCTCGACTTGGATGTCGATGTCCTCCAACTGGACTCCGGGGGCGTCGATCTCGAGATAGAACATGTCATCAATCCGATAGGCATCGGCCGCCAGGAAGTAGCGACGCGTCATGGCCCGGCTGTCGCCCGCAAAGAACGGATCAAAACGATGAATCATCATTTTGGTAGTTCTCCTTTCGATAGTGTGTCATTTCGTGGAGATTATGCATCATGAAATCTGCTATGTCAAATAGCAGATTTACTCATGGGCCAAAAGACTGACAGAAATACCATCTACCCTTTGAGCTGATGGCAAAACGAGTTCGGACAACAATCGGTTGGCGGGAGTGGGTGGCGATGCCCGAGTTCGGCGTATCCGAGATAAAGGCCAAAGTCGATACCGGAGCGGACAATTCGTCCCTGCACGCTTTCAACATCGAGTGGTTCGAGAGAGAAGGGGTCTCCTATGTGAGTTTCGAGATCCACCCGAGACAGAGGAAGCACAATCCGGCGATCATGTGTGATGCCGAGGTCGTCATGGAGCGAAAGGTGCGTAACCCGGGCGGCAGGACGCAGTTGCGGCCTGTGATTCGCACTCGACTCAATGTTGCGGGCCGGGAGTTCGAGACCCTCATCAACCTGACGACGCGAGACGAGATGACCTTCCGAATGTTGCTGGGACGACGGAGCATCAGAAACGAGTTTCTTGTCGATCCGGGGCGCAGTTATCTCGGTGGACGTCCTGGCAGGTTGGGCCAAACATGAAGATCGCCATCCTCTCCCGAAGCTCCGGCCTCTACTCCACCGCTCGACTGAAGCAAGCAGCGCTGAGTCGAGGACACGAGGTCGCCGTGGTCGACTATCTCCGCTGCTACGTAGACATCACTGCTCGACGGCCCAAGGTGCTGTTTCGCGGTGAAGAGGTGAGACCGGATGCAGTCATTCCGAGAATCGGAGCCTCCTATACCTTCTACGGGGCCGCCATCGTCCGTCAATTCGAAATGGCAGACGTCTTCACCGTCAGCAGTTCCGACGGGATCAGCCGGTCCAGGGACAAGCTTCGCTCGATGCAGATCCTCTCCCGTGCCGGTGTCGGCCTGCCGACCACGAGCTTTGCTCACGACAGCCAGGACATCACCGGGATCCTGGATGTGGTCGGCGGTCCTCCGGTCGTGATCAAGCTGCTCGAAGGCACCCAGGGTGTGGGAGTCGTGTTGGCCGAGACAAGACAGGCCGCGGAGTCGGTGATCAGTGCCTTCCGTCAACTGGATGCCAACTTCCTGGTCCAGCAGTACATCGGCGAGGCCGGCGGCGCCGACCTCAGGGTACTGGTGGTAGGCGGCCAGGTCGTGGCCTCGATGAAACGACAGAGCCCGCCGGGTGAATTTCGCTCCAACCTCCATCGGGGGGGCACCGCCGAGGTGGTCACCCTCTCGGCAAGCGAAAGGTCCACCGCATTGAGAGCGGCCAAGGCCATGGGTCTCGATGTGGCTGGAGTAGACCTCATTCAGTCCAACGATGGGCCCATGGTGCTCGAGGTGAACTCGTCTCCGGGGCTGGAGGGAATCGAGAGTGCCAGCAATGTCGACATCGCCGAGATCATCATCGAGCACATCGAGAGCAGCGTCGGTGCCTGACACCAAACGAAACGAGGCCATCACTGTCGGTGATGTGACTGTGAGACCTGGACGCCGGGGCCGAATCCAGCTTCCCTTCGCCAAGGTTGCCACCGGATCGGACGAGACCCTCCCGGTGGCCGTCATCAACGGCCGCTCGTCGGGCCCCCATGTCTGGCTCTCGGCAGCGATTCACGGGGACGAGCTGAACGGGACCGAGATCGTCAGAAGAGTGATGCGCCGGCTTGATCCCAAGACTCTCCGTGGCGCTGTCATCGCAGCACCAATCGTCAACACCCTTGGATTCATGATCGAGTCCCGATACCTGCCCGACCGTCGCGATCTCAACAGGGCGTTCCCCGGATCGAGCCGTGGATCCACTGCATCACGATTGGCGCATCTGTTCATGACCCAAATCGTCGCCCAGACCTCGGTGGGCATCGACCTGCACACAGGGAGCAACCATCGCATCAACATTCCCCAGATCCGGGCAAACATCGACGACGCCGGCACCCTGAAACTCGTCAGGGCCTTCGGAGCGCCATTCACGATCCATGCCAGGGCGCGCGACGGATCCCTTCGCCAGGCCGCCCTGGAGTTGGGGGCAACCGTCCTGGTTTATGAGGCCGGCCAGGCGCACCGGTTCGACCTCGAGGCAATCGAGACCGGAACGGACGGTGTCCTGAGGGCTCTGAAATCGATGGGGATGCTCGATGCCCGCCTACCTCGGGCCCAGAGGACCCGGCTCATCCGACGGACACGATGGGTCAGAGCGCGTCGCGGCGGGCTTGCCGAAATCAATGTGAAGCTGGGTCAGTATGTGGAGAAGGGTGAGCTGGTGGCCTCGATCTCCGATGCTTTCGGGTCGAGACCCACAAAGGTCAAAGCCACAGAAACGGGGTGGATCATCGCGCACACGCAGAGACCGCTGGTGCACTCAGGGGACGCCATCGCTCACATCGCTCGGGAAACCGGGCCGGACAAAGATGAGCCGGCCGAGAGAAGGTCCTAACTCGCCTTTCTGATCTCCTCCAGCCATCGGCGTCGGATCATTCTGCGTTCCTTGGACGTGGCACCGCCCCAGACTCCCTCGGTCTGGTTGGACTCGATAGCCCAACTGAGACACTGGTCCGAAACCGGGCAGGTGGCACACACCGCCTTGGCCTTGGCGACTCCCAGAAGATCTTCCTTACTCGGGAAGAACGAAACCTGGTAAGTCACGTCGATACACGCCGCCGCTTCTCTCCATGGGGTAACTGTCAGGTCGATCATTTCAACTCAATCATGAATGAGATCAGGTAAACGCAGAGTCAAGGCGTTTCGTTCCCTTTTTCACCCTGGTTGAGCACGAGAACTCGTAGGTCTCCTCAGACCGGGGGAGCAAAGTCGGCACCGGCCTCCAGCCTTCCCAATTCGGCGCGCGCCACGGAACGACGATGCACCTCGTCGGGACCATCGGCGATCTGCAGCCAACGGCCCAGGGAATAGAACGCAGCCAGCGGAAAGTCCTCGGTAAATCCTGCCGCGCCGAACAACTGGATAGCCCTGTCAGCCACCGAGGTCAGCAACCCGGGCGCCACCACTTTGATTGCGGCGATCTCGGTTCGAGCGGCCTTGACCCCGAGGTTGTCGATCATCCAGGCCGTCTTCAGCACCAGAAGCCTCGCCTGCTCGATGTTGATCCTGGCGTCGGCGATCCATTCCCGGACGACTCCCTGATCGGAGAGTGGTCGTCCGAAAGCCGTTCTGGCCTTCGACCTCTGGATCATCAGGTCGAGACAGCGT
>JAZFTN010000015.1:0-7123 GCA_036446715.1 Acidimicrobiia bacterium
CTTCGCCTACTTCCTCAACTCGTTCATGCCACTCAGCGAGAATTACGCGGGCTGGGCCAAGCTTTCGCCCTTCTACTACTACCAGACCTCCAACCCATTGGTGAACGGAATGGCATGGGGAGACGCTGCCGTACTCGCCGGGATCTTCATCGTTCTGATAGCGGCGTCCATCCCCCTTTTTCAGAGAAGGGACCTCCGCGGCTGAGCCCTTTGGGCTGAAGGGCCGCCTGTCACGAGCCACCGATCTCAACGAGGGCTTGACCGACCACTGTGCCGTTGACCTGGAGTTCGATCCTGTGTGGACCAGGGTGGATGGTCCGGATCGAGACGTGTTTGAAAGTGTGGCTTTTGGTGATGGACATCGGCTCGGGACCGAGAGTCCCGATCTTCAATTTGAACACCTTGCCGTCCTTTGGACCGCGAACACCCTGATAGTGGACTATGTAGTCGATGGATGCCCTGATTGATCGTTCTGCGGCGAGCACGGCCGAGATCGTCACTGTCTCACCGATTTCGATTGCGGGTGGTTCCACCGACATCTCCGTCGCCACCACCGGAACACCGACGTCAAAGCCCAGAACTTCGAGGGCGTCGCGGCGACCCCGTTTCACAAGGCTCCGGAGACCGTGACGAGTGACCCAGTCACCGTGAGTGGAGTCGGCGAGCCATCGATGAGCGATCTCCACTGCGAGGTCCGGATGTTCCTTGCTGATGTCGTTGAGGTGGTTCGCCACGGACCGACGGACATACTCCGACTCATCATCGAACAGCCTTTCGAGCAACTCGACGGCAGGCGATGGGTCCTCCATCAAACCACGTAGACGACTTGCCCACGGCAACCGGGGACGGGTTCCCTCCGAGACGAGTCGTCGGACGTGTGCATCGGGATGCGCGGTCCACTCGTGCAAGTATTGGAAGGTGATATCGGGGTGGGCCTCGATGAAGAAGCGGATAGGGAACTCGCTGGAGAATCGTGGCGTCAGCCGGGCGAGCAGCGGAAGAGCCACCTGGGGGTGGTCGATCCCGGCGTCCGCCACGTACTTGCCACACGGCAACGTCATCCAGCCGGAGAAGGACTCTGACCCAAGAGCCTCGTCAAGCACCGCAGCGCCGTCGGGGAACTCGTTGGGCAGACAGAGCGCGAGCACCTCTGCGAGATGGTTGACCCGCTCGAGCAGTTCCAGATCCCCGAGTCCGTTGCTGGCCAGCGTCGTCCAACGATCTGTCGGGAAGCCATCCCAGGCGCGAGTCAGCTCAGATCCCAACTGCTCGATCGTGTCGATGGAGAGCTCGTCCTTGAACGCGACCACAAACTCAGCCCAAACCGCGACCGCTGCTAGCGGACAACCGAGCCCAATCCGGGATAGGCGATTCCCGTGTTGGCATGACAGTCGTAGCCGTGTGGGTTCTTTGCCAGATACTGCTGGTGATAATCCTCTGCGTAGTAGTACTCATCGAGTGCCCTGATCTCGGTGGTGATCTCACCAAACCCCAGCGATGTCAACTCCGCCTGATAGATGTCCTGTGACCGCTTTGCCTCGTCGAGTTGACCGTCCGTCGTGGTGTAGATCGCCGACCGGTACTGGGTCCCCACATCGTTGCCCTGCCGATAACCCTGGGTGGGGTCATGGGTCTCCCAGAACACCCGGAGCAGATCGTCGAAGGAGACCTCGTCGGGGCGGTAGACAACCATCACGACTTCGGTGTGACCGGTTCGGCCACTGCACACCTCCTCATAGGAAGGGTTGGGTGTAACGCCACCGGCATAGCCGGCTGATGTGGTGAACACGCCGGGCATCTGCCAGAAACGTCGCTCCGCTCCCCAGAAACAACCCATCCCAAAAACGATCGTCTCGCTTCCTTCGGGGAAGGGGTCAACCAGGGAGTTGCCATTGACGAAGTGCGCGTGCGGCACTGCGACGGCCTCGCCCCGACCGGCGAGTGCATCTTCGGGAGTCGCCGTCTCTGTCTTCTTCGTTCCAAACATCCGTTACCTCCTGGGCACCATCACAACAGTCAACCGGTTAAGACAGCCTCAAGTTCCATTTCGACTTTCCAACGCTCGTCGAGCAGACCGCCGATCACAACCATTGTGGCTGCCGGTCTGATGTCCAAGAAGACCTCGCCATGGGCCTCTCCAACCGCACCGGCGTGGGAAGCGTCGGTGATGAACATCCGGGTCCGGACCACATCCTGGGGAGAGCCGCCGGCTTCAGCGACGGCGGCCAGCATGATTTCCAGACAACGCTTCGTCTGCACCTTGGGATCGGGGTCGACGAAGTCATCGGGCCAGATAGGAGCCGTGCCCGCCACCAGTACCCGGTCGCCGACACGGACCGCCCGGCTGAACCCGAACTCGGCCTCGAATGGAGATCCGGAGGAGATGGTCTGTCGTGTCATCCTCATAAGGGTAGAAGCGTGTGAAGTCGCGCGTCCTGAGCCACATGACCACACAGGCATCGTCCCTGGTCGGGGACCAATCGCGAGTTTCCACTTCTCGCAGTGGCGCCGGTTGGTTACGCTTTTCCCATCCCCATGCGGCTTTTTCGCTTCCTCCCCGCTGTCATTGTGTTCTCGATGTTTCTGTCTATCACCTCTGTAGACGGACCCCTGGCCTACGCCCAAAGTGTCGATGACGCCGAAGACGATGCCGACGACGCCAAGGAGAAGGCTGACGACGCCACCGGTCTGGTCGATAGCGCAGTCGCCGACCGAGGCCAGATCGAGAATGAGCTAGCCGACTCGATCGCCAGGGTCAACGAGTTGTCGGCCCAGCTATCCATTGTCGGAACGGGTCTTGATCGGACCGCGGAGCAGCTCGGCTTTGCAGATGTGGAGCTTGCGAGAATCCGGGCCCAGATCGAGGTGCAAGCCGTTGACGCGTACATGACGGTGTTGTCGTCACCAACTGTTTCGCTGGTCAACTCCGAGTCTGTCGAGAAGGCATTGGTGGCATCTTCGGTCGTCGAGGATGTGGTAGCCAGCGGTCGAGCAAACGTCGACGAGTTGGTCATCAAGCGGCGGAGCCTCGAGCAGCTCCAAATGACATACCTCGCAGAGCAGGAGGAGTACCGCGTCCTCCAGGAGGAAGTCGATGCTGAAGTTGAGCATCTCGCCGGTCTGTACGACAAGGCCGACAGCGCTGTTGCCTCCGCTGTTCGTGAAGCTCAGCGGGCCGACGCCGAATACCGGGAGGCCCTGAGTGCAGTCGACCTTGCTCGCGCCCGGGAGGAGGAGCGCAGGCGACAGGAGGACAGGGCGACCACCACGACAACGACCTCACCGAGAACTACGACCCCTCCGGAGACCACACCACCCACATCACCACCGTCCACTTCGCCTACCACCACAACACCCTCCAACACGACAACCACCACCAACGGTGGCGGTGGAGGCTCGTGGAATCATCCTCCGGCGGTTGAGCAGTGGCGCCCACTCGTCCAGCAGTTCTTCCCATCGAACCGGGTAGAGGAAGCACTCCGAATCATCGACTGTGAGAGCAACGGCGACCCAGACGCCTACAACCCCTATTCCGGTGCCTCAGGTCTGTTCCAGTTCATTCCGAGCACATGGGCATCAACCGCCCCCAAGGCCGGATACGGTGGACACAGCGCGTTCGAGCCTGAGGCCAACGTCGCCTCGGCCGCCTGGCTGACCAACCGATACGAAGAGCTCGGCCAGTACTACTGGCGTGCGTGGAGCTGCCGACGGCTCCTGGGCTGATCAACCTTTCGTTGGTCGGTAGGTCGCGGTGAAGTCTGCTGAGCAGAGCTGAGCTCGCAGACATCTCGAGCCGACCTGTCTGAGCACGTCCTGTCGCCTTATCCGTTTGTGACCGAAAGGGTCTAAGGACTCTGGCTGCCCATTGGCCGGCCATGTATGAAAGAAGGTGGCCGGCATTGGGACGAGGCAGATGTCCTAGACCCGTGCCGACAAGACAAGGAGGAGATCATGACCACCATGATCAACAGTGAAGAAACGGTCGCCGTTCCTCGTCTTGAGACGATGGAGCGACGCAATCGGGGACTCGGCCTTGCGGTCGTCATCCTGGCGATTCTCGTTCTAGCTCTGGGAGCGTGGACTATCTACGACTTCTCACAGGGCGCAGCAACTGCACCCTCCGCCGAAATGACGCAGCTGTTGGACGACTATGACACGGCCTGGAACAACTACGACGGGGAAGCATTCCTCGCTCTGACGACCGCGGGATACAAGTTCACCACAGCTGGCGGCAGAGAGTTCCGTGAGTTGGACCAGGCGTTCTCGATCGGGAACACACTGCCGATGTTCGCTTGGCAGTTTGAGAACCTGGGCGAGCCCATAGTTACGGGCCATGGCCCATGGTATGTGTCGACACCGATACACACCACCACCAACATTCGCGTTGCGGATGGCCACTCAATCCTGACAGTGGTCGACATTGACGGAGTGCTTCAGGTGAGCGACCACCGGATAATCGGAGACTTCTAACCGCAAGAGTCAGGTTCCACTAACGGTGAGCACCGGAGACGGTGCTCACCGAACGACCCCCTTCCAAACTGTCCTCTGCCTCGCTTAGGTTGGTGAGTGCAAACCGAAAGGGACAGCAATGGCCAAGAAACACTTCACCAAGGGAGTGTTCGATTTCCTCAACGAGTTGGAGTCGAACAACGAGAAGGCCTGGTGGGAGGACAACAAAGATCGCTACATCAATGTGATCCGTGAGCCGGCTCTGGAGTTCATCAACGACTTCGCGGTCAGGTTGAAGACGATCTCTCCGCACTTCGTCGCGGACTCGCGCACCGTCGGAGGATCCCTGATGAGACCGTATCGGGACGTCCGGTTCTCGAAGGACAAAACGCCATACAAGACCAATGTGGGCATTCAGTTTCGCCACGAGCAGGGCAAGGACATCCACGCTCCGGGGTTTTACCTCCATCTAGAACCGCGAGCGTGTTTCGCCGGCGTAGGACTCTGGAAGCCGGAGACGAAAGTGGCGCGAGCCATCCGCCAGTCGATCCACGACGATCCAGCCGGGTGGAGAAGATCCTCCAAGGGAAAGGCCTTCTCGAGCACATGGTCGACTGCGCCCGAAGAGAACGACATGCTCAAGAGAATCCCCAAGGAACTGGACGACGGATCTCCCTACCCCGATGACTTGCGTCTCAAGAGCTTCATCGCCGGGGCGCGGTTGAGCCAGGCTCGAGTTACATCAGCGGAGTTCGACGCCGAACTCGCATCCATGTTCAAGAGGGCCTCGCCATTCACCCGCTTTCTCTGCAATGCAATCGAGATTCCGTTCTAGACCAACAAACCGGATAGAAATCGCCTAGTTTGTGCTCGTGCGACAGCTGCGGGGGAACGAGCAGTGACGATCTACGACGGTGTGATCAACCTCGACAACAACCAGATCCCGGTCATCATCGGATTCGAGGACGCCGTACTCCGAATGTCTTCTGGTGGGGCAGAGATCGGCGAATGGGCCGAGGGCGAGTACTCGATCGATCATGACGGCGAAGGCGTCTACACGATCACGGCGGAAGGCGAGGCCCTCGAGTTCATCCCCAACAATCCGGGTCTGTTTGCGGCGAGGCTGAACGGAGAGGTGACTCCAATCCCGGAGCGTGTCACCGAACAATATGAGACAGAAGACATCGGACCCGAAAAGGTGGAGGAGTCTGCTCCACAGGAGAGTCCCGACGTAGCCCCGCCGCCTAAGCCGGTGACCCGTATCGCCTTTTACGCTCTGGCCGGTGTCACTGCATCGCTCGGATTGTGGGCCGTAATGAGCTTGCTCGCAGGCTAGTGATGTGTCACTAGGAGCCCGCTCCTAGGCAGGCAGTTCCATCCACTCCCCGACGCGGTCGAGCAGATACTCCGAGGTCTCGTGCGACTGGTCGAGAACCTCGCATAACTGCTCACGGCCCATCAGGATGTCGACCAGGCTGACAGAGGACTTCCCCTGGAGCATCAGCCTGCTCTCGGGAGCATCCGCTACCGCGGCATAGGAGTCGATTGCAGATACTTCGGTCGACAACGTTGTCCCCCCGATTCCGGCCAGATCGGTCGCCAGAATCAGTAGATCGGGAGGATTGAGCAGGGGCGGCACGGCCCAGTTGAAGTAGAGGTCGAGGTGGTAGTCGTTCTCCGGCTCCTCGAACTCGGCGTCCATCTCATCAAGCCGATCGCGCAGCGATAGAACCACCTTGGGGTCGACGTCGAGTGCCAGGTGCAGATCGATGGGACCACCGCACCCGGCTTCGGGGTGGACGTCTACCTCCCATGACTGTCTCAGCGAATAGGTCTCGATGAAGTGGCGCTCGTCATGTACATGAAACCCATGCTCGGTGGCATGCTCTTTCAGGTCAGTGACGAAGCCGGCGATGTCAACGTTCATTGCATGGGAGGTTATTCGAGAAGTGAGCTTTGTGCTACACACCACTAGCGACGGTTGCGTCGCCAGCCGACGAACAAACCACCGAGAAAGGCAAAAACCGCGGCCACCGGCACTGCCTCGGGAGGCTCTGCGATCAGCACGTTCGGGGTGGGACCGGTCTCCTTGTCACGGAGGCTTGGTGACTTGACGTCGCCCACATCGAGAAAGTCGTTGTAGACCTTGGTGACCACAGCACCAAAAAGAAATACGCTGGCGAGCACATAGGTCATCAGAAGAAGCACGAAGAACGAACCTGCGACGGACAGTGCCGAGGCCCCACGCGCCCATGCGAAATAGAGCCCGGTCCCGTAGGCAGCCACCAGGAAAACGACAGCGGTGAATATCGCTCCAAACCACACCGCTCGCCACCGCAGGCTGACGGCCGTCATCGATTGGAGCACAACCGCGAACAGGACCGGCAGAACGATGACCGAGACCAGCGGAGTGAGCAAGGTGATGAGCCGGTGCACCCAGACGAGATCGTCGGGAAAGACACCTCCGAAGAACCGCCACAGGAAGTTCAGAAACCAAACTGCGACCAATGCAATGCCCAGACCGAGAGCCCACAGAAACCCGAGGCCGCGCTTCTTGACGAACCCCATGACACCGGAGGTGTGCTCGTAGGGCACGTGGAAAATGTCGTTCAGGTCGTTCTGGATCTCATAGAACAGACTCGAGGCCGTCCACAGAAGCAGGATGATGCCGACG
>JAZFTN010000016.1:0-5980 GCA_036446715.1 Acidimicrobiia bacterium
CATCCATCGTCGACGTCCATCCGAATGAGAACCGAAGGCTTTCCCGTGCCCGGGCGGGGGTCAACCCCATTGCCTCGAGGACATGTGACACGGTCGCCGCCCCCGATTGGCAGGCCGATCCGGCGGAGGCCGCCACACCGCGCTGATCGAGCCTCAGGAGCAGAGTCTCATTGCGGATCCTCGGGATCCTCACGTTGAGATGATGAGACGACCGCCCGAATCGTGGCGTGTTGAGCACAACATCGTCGATGCCGGCGCCGAGTCTCTTCTCGAAGTCGTCCCTGATCTGGCCGATCTGTGACCGGAACCTCTCGCGATCCGCCACAGCCAGCTCCATTGCACGGGCGAGACCGATCGCGCCGGCCACATCGTGGGTCCCGGACCGGCGTCCCAGTTCCTGACCTCCGCCGTGGAGAACAGGCTCCAGCATGGTCCCCTCACGAACATAGAGCAGACCGGTGCCTTTGGGTCCCCCGAACTTATGGGCGCTGATCGTCATCATGTCGACGTTGAGAGCACCGACATCGATGTCCTCGGATGCAAACCCTTGAACCGCGTCGGTGTGGACGTATATGTCGGAATCTGACCGCTTGACGGCCTCGACGACGGCGCCGACGTCTTGAATCAACCCGGTCTCGTTGTTGACCAGCATCACCGAGACGACGGCGGTGTTCGGGTCGGTGGCGTCGACCACGGCATCGGAGTCGACGAATCCTTGGTTGTCTACGTCCACGAGGGCAGTCGGAGAGCCCATCCGGCGCAGAAAGTCGATAGTCTCGAGGATGGCTTCGTGCTCAGTGGCGACGGCGACCACACCTGAGCGATCCCTCGGGCTCCAGACCGCCCCCTTGAGGGCGAGGTTGTCCGACTCGGTGCCGCCCGATGTGAAGATGATCTCCATTGGTCTCGCGCCCAGCATCGCCGCAACTCGCTCTCGCGCCTCTTCCAAGGCGTTTTTGGCCTGACGCGAGACGTCGTGCACACCCGAGGAGTTGCCGAAGACGCCAGAGGCATACGGAGCCATGGCCTCCCAGACTTCGGGACGCATCGGCGTTGTAGCGGCGTGATCGAGATAGATCATTGAAGCCTCCAATTGTGCCAGGATGCGCCGCTAGAGCGAGTCCAGAATCGTTCGACTCAGCTCCCTTTGAAGTGCGCCTCACGCTTCTCGATGAAGGCGGTGACTCCTTCGACAGCGTCGTCGGTCGTGAGCGAGATCCCGAATGCTTCCTGCTCGACTGCCAATGCGTCTTCCAGGGGCAAGCCGCGGCCATCAGCCAGCGCTCGTTTGGCGGCGGCCAAGGCAGCGGTTGGCCCGGTAGCCCAATCGGCAGCATCGGAAAGGGCCAGATCGAGCAACTCGTCCGATGGTGCCGCCTTGTCGGCGTAGCCGATGGCCAAACCCTCTTTGGCACCCACTTGACGACCGGTGTAGATGAGCTCCTTCGCTTTTTGGAATCCGATGACACGCTGAAGTCGCTGGGTTCCTCCGGCGCCGGGAATGATGCCAAGAAGGATCTCGGGCTGGCCGATCTTGGCGTCGTCCGCCATGTACCGGAAGTCGCATCCCAGAGCCAACTCACAACCTCCCCCCAGTGCGTAGCCGTGGACCGCTGCGATCGTCGGCTTGGCCAGGTTCTCCAGAATCCGAATCGCTTCCAGGAGAGTCGAAGCCGTCATCTCCTTGCCCCCCGAGCCGAACGTCTTCTTGAGATCGTTGATATCGGCGCCGGCAGCGAAGTGGGGTTGACCGGTGACCACAACGGCGCGAATCGACGGGTCCTCGCACTGCACAAAGGCGCTCTTCAACTCCTGTGCGAACACCTCTGACAGGGCGTTCATGGGTGGGCGATCCATCCTGATCAGGGCGACCGCGCCGTCAACATTCACATCTACGTACTCCATGACCGCGACCTTAGACAGACGGGGATGATGAGCCGCCGGGTGTGGCCTGCGGCAACTACGGTTCCACCTGATGAAATGGCGTGCCCTGATCGTGTTGAGCGCAGCCCAGTTTCTGATGGTTCTCGATCAGGCCGTGATGAACGTTTCGATAAGTCAGCTGGTCGAGGACTTCGACACGACGGTGACGGTGATCCAGGGTGTGATCACCTTCTACGCCCTGACAATGGCGGCGCTGATGATCACCGGAGGCAAGCTTGGCGACAGATGGGGCCGCAAACGTGCCTTTGCAATAGGTCTCATCATCTACGCGGCAGGCTCGGCGTTGACGGCGGTCTCGTGGAATATCCCCTCGCTGTTGCTCGGCTGGTCGATTCTTGAAGGGATCGGTGCAGCTCTGGTCCTCCCCGCTCTGGTGGCGCTCATCGCAGGCAGCTATCAGGGAGCAGATCGTGCAATCGCATACGGAATCATCGGGGGGGTCGCAGGAGCCGGTATTGCCGTCGGGCCCATTCTCGGAGGATGGGTCACAACCAACTACACATGGCGGTGGGTCTTCGTCGGCGAAGTGATCCTCGCGATCCTGATAGTGCTGACAGTTGGATGGATCGAGGAAGGAGCCCGCACCAAGCGGGTACCGGAGATCGACTGGGTTGGCTCTGGACTCACAGCGCTGGGCTTGGGCTTGATTGTCTATGGGGTTCTCCAGGCCAGCGAGTGGGGATGGATCGCCAACTCCAACTCGCCAATCGCACCGCTTGGGCTCTCGCTCACGCCGTTTGTCGTTGGAGCGGGATTCTTGGTGCTCGGTGGATTCATCCGCTGGACCGAGAGACGGGTGCGTCTCGGTCTCGATCCGTTGATTCACATGAAAATGCTCGAGATCCGGCCGCTCAAGGCCGGTCTTCAGATGTTCTTCGCCCAGAACCTCATTCTCATGGGCGTCTTCTTCTCGATCCCGCTCTATCTCCAGATGGTGCAGGGTCTCGACGCATTGGAAACCGGGCTCCGGATGCTTCCCGTCTCAGTGACGATGTTCCTCATGTCGTTCCTTGGCGCCCGGATGAGCCAGAGCTACACGCCGAGGCAGATCGTGAAGGCAGGACTTTGGGTGCTGCTCGGCGCTATAGCATTGCTCGCAGGAACCATCGAGCCAGAGCTCGAAGGTGGGATCTTTGCAATGTCAATGGCACTACTCGGCGTCGGGATGGGTCTCCTTGCCTCACAACTCGGAAACGTGATCCAATCCTCGGTCGGCCCAAAGGACCGGAGCGAGGCAGGCGGGCTTCAATACACCGCCCAACAACTCGGGTCTGCCATCGGGACGGCCCTGATAGGGGCCATTGTCATAGGTGCTCTCGCCTCTGCATTCGTGAATCAGTTGGCCAATGACCCCAGGGTGCCCCCCGAAGTGAGCGCCGAGATCAGTGTCTCTTTGAGTGGGTCGATCCAGTTCATCAACTCCGATGTATTGGCCGATGCCCTGACAGACACCTCTCTCGAACCAGACGAACAAGATGCAATCGTCGAGGCGTATCTAGACAGTCAGCTCGTAGCTCTTCGTATGGGTTTGTTGGTCGCCGCTTTCATCGTCGTTGCCGCTCTGTTCGTTGCGCGAAGGATCCCGGACATCTCGTTCGAAGAAATGGTGGCCGCCCAGGCTGCGGACGAGCCGGCGTCGTCGACCTAGCCGAGTTGGAGAGGATCGCATGGGGGGTACACTCCAGAACGGGGTAGAACCAGAGGTCGAGAATATCCCTTGTCGTCGAGAGGAAGGTCTTACTCCGCGTCTTCGTGGGGCCCGGGTTCGGTTCCTCTCCCCTCCCCCACCCACCGGCCCGGGTCCCGCGACCCTCTGCCAGAAAACCCGCAGACTTGCTGCGGGTTTTCTAGTGCCCGGGGTGGGTTTCGAACCCACACGAGCCGCATTCGGCTCAAGGGGGTTTAAGCCCCTCGCGTCTACCGTTCCGCCACCCGGGCCAAGCCATAACGGTATGCATCAGGGTAAAGCCAATAGATGACCGGCCGCACCATCAAGCGTGTCCCGCTCCGAGATCCGGATCTCTGTGACGTCCAATACCTTCATCACTCCGCATGCCAGAACACCGCCGGCAAGGATCACCGGCGCTCGTTTCGGATCGAGGCTGGGTATGGCCGCCGTCTCGACCAACGACATCGAAGAGAGCATCGACGTCACATCAAACAGGAGACGCCGGGTGAGGTAATAGCCGTGAACCCGCTTCGGGTCGTAAGCAGGCAACTCCTGAGCGACCGCGGCGAGACTCGTCCATGTGCCGGCCACGCCGACGAGAGTGCCGATGTCTCCCACACTCACCGAACTGAAACACTCCTCGACGAGAGCCCTGGCGTCATCCAAGGCGTCGGACGACGCAGGCCTGGTGGGCAGGGCCCTCTCGGTGAGCCGTACGGATCCGATGTCGAGAGAAGTCTCGTCGGCAGCCGTCACGAACTCGGAGCTTCCCCCACCGATGTCCGAAACAACCACCGGAGGAGCCAGTTCCTGACTCACGGTGGCGCCCTGATAGGCGAACCTCGCTTCTTCGTGACCGCTGATCAGCGTGGGCCTGGTGCCAAGAGCCTCTTCGGCGCGGTCGAAGAATGCCTCCCTATTGCTCGCATCGCGGGAGGCTGATGTGGCGATCACCATCGTTCTCTCGAGGTCCGCATCCCCCATCAGCTCTCCAAAACGGCGAAACGCGGACATTGTCCGCTCGATCGCCTCCTCGGAGAGACTGCCCGACTTGTCGACGCCCTGTCCGAGTCCGGTCACCTCCACCCATCTCTCGAAATCGGTGAGACCGTCGGTGATGAGAAGACGTATGGAATTGGTGCCGATATCGACGACACCGACTCTCATGGACGAGCGGTCCAGGTCGGGTTGGTGTCGCCGCCCACAACACACTCCTCGGTGCAATCCAGAGGCTCAATCCACTCCCGAACCAGCTTGCCGACAGGGTTGTCGCCACCCGCCCGGGTGTGGGCGTAGTGGGCATGGAGGCATTTGACACCCGACGATGACCCTCCAACTCCCCCCGAGGGGGCCGGGTTGGCGCCGGGGGGAACCCGGGCATCGCGCTCCCTCTCATACGATCGGTGGGCAGTCTCCAGATCCTCTGCAAACTGCGGATCGGATTCGGATCTGGTGTCCATACGTTTCACACCGCCGGAACTCTCCAGACGGGCGATGCGGGCCGCAGCGAGGGGGCAGGTCAGCCAGTAGAGCGTCGGAAAAGGCGTCCCGTCATCGAGCAAAGGCGGAACCCTCACCACGACGGGCAGTCCGAGATGGCATCGTGATACGACCTCGGAGTCGGCGCGCTGGGGACGTCCCAGCTGTGTTTCGATGACCTTTCGGTCATCAGCGTCGGTCATGTCTACGGATTCTCGTCGCCGCCGCTGACGAAGTCCCAGAGAACATCGACCCATGTTCGTTTCTCGGGGATCACGAGGTTGTCTGTCTGCGGCTGGGGTGGTGTCTCCTCCCCGGGCGGGTCGAGGACGATGTAAGCGGTCTCACCGGGTCGGACATAACCAAGTTTCTCTCGCGCCAGCTTCTCGACCTCCTCATCGGTCTGAAGGGCGGCAATGTCTGCGGCGAGCACCTCGTTGTCCTCTTCGAGCGCGGCAAGCTGGGCCCGAGCAGAATTCACCTGGCGCTGTGAGTCGAGGATCTGTCGATAGGGGACCACCTGGGTCAAGAAGGCCGCTCCCATCACGAGGAACAGGAGTGTTGCCAGGGCCGCACCGGGACGACGAAACACGGTCATCGACCTCTCCTAAAAGTGTCCCAACCGGCGAAGCGCGCCTCGCTGCCCATCATCTCCTCGATCCTCAGCAATTGGTTGTACTTGGCGGTTCGCTCCCCTCGCGCCGGGGCGCCGGCCTTGATCTGGCCCGCATTGGTGGCCACCGCCAGATGCGAGATGAAAGTGTCTTCGGTTTCGCCGCTGCGATGGCTGACCATCCGCGCGAAGCCGGCTCGCTCGGCCAGTTGCATCGTGTGGAGGGTCTCCGAGACCGACCCTATCTGATTGACCTTGATCAGGATGGCGTTGGC
>JAZFTN010000017.1:0-2356 GCA_036446715.1 Acidimicrobiia bacterium
GCCGACATCCCCGAGTGGCCGACGGCGACGAACCCCGGTCCGCCCCCGGTGACATCATGGATCGCGGCCTCTGCACCAAACACGGCGTCGTCGTGGGGAACGCGACCCCACCCCTCAATAGTGGCCGGGCCGATCAGCGACTCGATGTCAACCGGGACCGTCGACGGCACCACAACCGTCGTTGAAGTCGTCTCATCGGCGGCTGGTTCGGTGTCCTCCCCAAGCGTTCGCAGCAGAACCGGGCCGCCGATCGTCACCAACACCGCCACCGCCGCAATTGCTGCCACCAGCCAACCGCGGTTGGCCTCTGGCCTGATGTAACGCAATGGACGGAGCTGCCCCTCACCGACAGGTTCGGCTGCAAGATCTTCGATCTCAGCAAAGGTCGGAGCCTCAGGACTCGACTCTGCGAGTTCCACGATCAAGCCTCTGATACGCGAATCACGTCGGCCCGTCATTGAAGAATCCTCCTCAGCCGTGCCTCGGCTCTGGCGAGCTGACGGTGCACAGTGCCGTCGCTCAATGAAAGAAAGCGTGCGATCTCGGCCGGTCGCATATCCTCCCAGTAGGCAAGGAACACCACCGCCCGCTGAGACACGGAAAGACGCGAGACAGCCTCAAGCACGTCGGGGCGAATCTCAGGAAGCCGATAGATCTGTAAGCCTCCAGCCGCTTGAAGCTCAGCCACGCGTCTGCGCTCCCTGTCGCGGAGGGTTCGGCGAGCCTCGTTGAGCACAGCCTTGTGCAGGTACGCACGCTCATAACTCACCGAATCCCAACCCGGCGACCACATCGCACTCACCACGGCAGCCGAAACGACATCTCGGCTATCGCTCGGCCCCACAAGCCCGGTGGCGAAACGGATCAGCTGGTCAGCGTACTTCTCATAGATCTCAGCCTTTGCGAGCGCCGTCACATCTATAGGATGCCCCACAGGCACCAAATCCGCGACGCGTTCTTGAGAATCTTGTATCCGCGGCCACCACATCGGGCTTCCGCATTGATCCCGCTAGCGCATAACCGGCATTATGTAGCCACCGTCAGGCACGCATAAGTGCCGTTATGTGCGGTTTGCCGGAACTTATGCACTGGCCCCCTCCTTTTGGTTGGGGGGTTTGAACTCATGACTCTTGGCTGGCTGAGGACAAGCCAGGGGTCACAAGCCATGTCGGGTAGTGTCGGACCTCCGGCCCAGAAGGCATCCATGGTTACCGACATCGATCGCAGCGCCTTACTCGAGTTGATCGACGCCGGGGACGTGCAGATCGTCGATGTCCTTCCCGAGGCCGAATACTTGGAAGGGCACATACCTGGAGCGGTCAACATTCCGCTCAAGTCCCTCGACGAGAACACGGTTCGGGTTCTCGATCGAGGAAAGCCAGTGGTGGTCTACTGACACGATGGGCTGTGAGACATGTCCCCACGGGCCGCGTGTCGGCTCGAAGCCCTCGGATTCGAACAGGTATTTGATTATGTCCTCGGCAAAGCTGATTGGAAGGGCGCTGGCCTTGCCTTGGAAGGTGACGTCCCGATAATGCAAGTCGTCGCCGACGCTATGCGACCGGACATGCCGACCTGCGAACCATCTGAAATGATCGGAGACGTCGGTAGGCGTGTCTATGAGGCCGGCTGGGAGGATTGCGTAGTCATCGACTGTGATGGGCTCGTCGTCGGCAGGCTCCGCGAGTCAACATGGGGCATGGATGGACATCTCAGCGCAGGCGAAGCGATGCAGCCCGGTCCAACTACTGTCAAGCCAAATGGCGTTTTGGAGACGTTGGTCAGGCGGATGGATCGGCGGCCGACACCGCTAATCGTCGTGGCGACACCACAGGGTGGTTTACTCGGAGTAGTCCTCAGGGAAGATGCGCAACGGCTGCTTGACGGTGAGCCTCCAGAAATGGTCTGGGTGGAGTGTGAAGGGTGCCCCGGTCAGTGGAGACCGGCAGGCGAATCGACACGTGATCTTTCAATCGACGTGTAGCGACCACCACCTGTGGTCTCCGCTGATATCACTGGGCAGTCGTTGACCAGGTGTAGAAACGCCAGGCAACATCGGTAAGGTATCTGTCCTCGTCAAGCCTGGCTGCCTTTCTCCGCCGCCCATAACCGGCATTATGCATTCTTTTGTAGTGCCTGGTCACGGGTGTTTGTCATCCGGCTGACAGGGTTGCTGACACTCAAATGAGAGGGGTACGAAAAGTAAAAGGTGGCACTGGCGACGTGAACCCGACCACGGCGGTGTCGATCTCCCAAGCAGTGGACGCTTAAGTGTTGCAATGACCCCTTGAGCTCGCAGCCGTTATGGGCGGTTTGGGGAGCGTATTGTTGGAGCTAGGCGGTCGGCCTGGCCGGT
>JAZFTN010000018.1:0-3185 GCA_036446715.1 Acidimicrobiia bacterium
CAGGGTCTCAACGCCACGGCGACCTTCACGTGGGAGGCCCAGGCCTAAGAGACGACAGCCGACCTACTGACGAACCAGGGCGAGCGTAGGGCTCGCCCTGGTTCGTGGGAAAGGGACGTGCAGTGGGAGCGATAACTACAGAGCAACGATCGGCAGCGGAGGCGACCGAGTTCGAGACGTCGTCGAAGCACCCAGCAGACGCTCCGCCTCACCAGAGAGCACCGGGATCGGGCGCTCCGAAAGGGAACCGACCTCCTCTTACGGTTCCTCCTCCAGCCAAGGTACCCCGGGTGAAACCCTGGACCCCTCCAACAGGAGTGACGCCCTCCAGGCCCGCCGAACTACGCCCGCTGCGCGCTGGAGTGAATCGAGGGCTTGCGGCAGCTCCTCTGATCTCCCGCTTCCTGCTTGGTCTGCTCGGCCTACTCGTTGTCTACGTCACAATGTCGCTTGCCCTGGTGGCGGTTGCGCCGGCAGTAGGTCTCGGATGGACCTCGGTGGTGATCACCTCAGGGTCAATGTCACCGCTTATCAGCGCCGGCGACATAGTGCTGGCCTCCCCCCACGACGGGCAAGGCCTCGGCCCGGGCACCGTGGTGATCTTCTCCGACCCGGCTCGACCCGGCCTCCTGACCCATAGGATCGAATCCGTCAACTCCGACGGCTCCTACGTGACCAGTGGCGACGCCAATCGGCAACCAGACTCCACGCCGCTTCGGTCTGAGCAAGTGGTGGGGGTTGGACGGCTCCTGGTTCCTCTCGTCGGGCTGCCGCTGGTTTGGTACTGGGCGGGAGCCTGGGGGAAGCTGGCGTTGTGGGCGGCCGGGACGATGCTGGCCCTGTGGCTGACCCGTTTTGTTGTCTTGGAGAAGTACGACCGACAAGCCCAACCCGAGGAGAGCG
Source organism: Acidimicrobiia bacterium (assembly GCA_036446715.1). Taxonomy (GTDB): domain Bacteria; phylum Actinomycetota; class Acidimicrobiia; order Spongiisociales; family ZC4RG35; genus SZUA-217. The sequence continues at coordinate 904 of JAZFTN010000018.1, forward strand.
GCCATCCGGGGGCGGTGGTCCCCGCCGATGAGCCCAAGGCTGAGCATCGTGTGGAAGCGCTCCCAATCGTCCCCAAGCCGGCCCCTGACTTGGGGGTAGACGTCACGATGATCAAAGAATCGAATGCGGAAGGACCGACGACCCGCGAGGTCGTCCTCGCCTTCTCCGAGCCCGACTCTGTCCCAACGAGCGAAACGGATGTTTCTCGCCCCAGCGCAGTGTCGGGAGCAGTGCCGGCGCTGAAGGTCTTGAACGAGGTCGAGGTCCCCCATCTGACCACTTTCGACGACGTGAACGCCGGCCGGTTGCTCGGAGTGCGCAAGGCACTGGGGAAAAGGCATGACACCAAGATTCCTCTGGAAGCACTGGTCGTGATGGCAGTCATCCCGGCTCTGCGGACCTTCCCCGAGTTCATGGCCGCTTTTGACCGCGACGAGTCGACCGCCCAGGGCGCCTACGACGTTGGTATTGCAGTGGACACGCCGGAAGGGTTGACGGTCGCGGTGATCAGAGACGCCGCGGCCAAGGGAGTGATGGAACTGGCTTCGGAGGTGCGTCGTCTTGGTGAGGACGCCCAGGGCCCATACTCGTCACCAGGAAAGCCGACCGGCCAGATGTTCACCGTGTCCAATATCGGTGCGGTGGGCGACGGCCATGGCACTCCGATCGTCCCGCCCGGGACCACCGCCTTTCTATCGGTGGGACATGCCAAGCAGAAGACAATCGTTATCGACGATGAAATGGTCAGCGCACCGGTGATGCCGTTGTCGCTGTCCTATGACCATCGATTGATCGACGGAGAGTTGGTCCGCCGCTTCATGGCCAATGTCATGGAGAACCTGGAAGAGCCCGCCCTGTTCCTAGCCAGCTGAGGTCCTTCCGCTTCCAGCTTCGTCACGTGCGATGGTGTCCCGAGCGACGATGGTCTTGATTTGGGTCCAGTGAATGCGTACAGCGAACCTTGAGAGGGATCCGACGCGTTCGGGGTCTTCTCACGTGGGTACCAAGTCTTCTTTGGCGTTCTCGGTAGCTTCTTTGTAACGGCCGTCCTCGCCATGACCGTGTCGGGTTGAAAACGTCCCGCGATGTTCGGTGAGCGGCCTGCCACGGAGAGAATGGTGAGGGTGGCATCGGTCCCGGATAGCCCGGGCACCCCGAGTGCCAGGTCTTCCGCCAGGTGAGGACGCCCTTGGCGACATCATGCCCCCGTTCCCAAACACCATCCTCAGCGACCAGGACGTCAGAAACATCTCCGCGTGGATCGCCACGCCAGGTGGCGAGATGATGATGGCCCACGAGGAGGAGACAGAGGGTGGACACGAGGAGTTAGAGATGAGCTCGACAGAGGTCGCTCATCTGAGGCTCATGTTTACCAGCGTTGAAGCCGGCAACACGGATGACGCGATCCGCCACGGGGCCGAGCCTGAGCTCCTGGAGTTGGCGGCGACGATTTGAAACGGACCTACGTGCCGGCCTACTCCACGATGCTGAAGAAAAACACTTCGAGGCCCTCGGACCGGCGGCCACTCAGGAGTTCGACGCCATCACCGCCCACCTGGGAATCGCTATATCTGACAATGATCGTGGTGAGGACCAGGACGTAGAATTCCATATTTCCGCGGCGGTCGACGCTTCGGTCGGACACGATCACGAAGTATTACTGAGGAACCTGCTTGACGACTTGGTGCAGCGGGGATGACCGGCACGCCGTGATCGATGCTCTCTACGAGGTCCGAAGCTCGAACACGCACGGCATCGATCAGTCCTTCGTGCACAGCCCCCCGCCGACGAGCGTGAACGGGGGCCCCGTCCCTCACCACTTTGCGATGACCAGCGTCTTCGCTTGTGGGTCTAACTGGACAGAACTTGAACCAATGTGACGCACCGTCCCGAGAGGCCCGGAGATGCGGAGCACAGGCCTATGTGGTCGACCTTCTCTAAGGCTCGAGCCGCGGTGGTATTTCGAGCAGAGCGTGAGTGACAGCAATGCAGATGTTCTCGACGTAGATGAGCCCATGATCTTCGGCGATCCGTCTCGCCTCGTCGGAGACAATGCCCACCTGTAGCCACAACACTCTGGCGCCGATCGCTGCCGCTTCCTCAGCGATGGAAGGGACCTCTTTCGGGGGCCTAAACACGTCCACAACGTCAACCGGGAGATCCACTTCCAGGAGAGATCTGAAGGCAGGCTCACCCAGAACCTCGCCGCCGTGGCCGTTCACCGGCACGATGCGATAGCCCTGTGACTGCAGGTATTCGGGAACCGAATGCGAATGCTTACC
>JAZFTN010000019.1:0-12381 GCA_036446715.1 Acidimicrobiia bacterium
CGGTTATGAGCTTGTCAGACCCACCAACTTCGACACGTCGATGCCGCAAAAGGCCTTCTTGAGGAGTCGAGCCAACTCGATCGAGGGGGGGACCTCGGAGATCATGATGAACATCCTCGGCGAGCGTGTCCTCGGCCTTCCAGGGGAGCCGCGTGTCGACAAGGAGCTGCCGTGGAAGGATGTGCCTCGTGGGTGAGGGCAACGCCGTGACGGTGTCCTACACACCGACCGAGGACATGGAGCTCATCCGTACCACCGCGCGACAGTTCCTGGAAGAGCGCATCGGACTCGAAACTGTTCGGGACATCATGATGTCCGACGAGGGGTTCGACAGAGGTCTCTGGAAAGAGATCGCCGACATGGGTTGGACCGGTCTCGCCATTGGCGAAGAGCATGGTGGCGCGGGGTACGGGTTGAGCGAGTTGGGCGTTCTTCTCGAGGAGATGGGTCGTCTGGTGACGCCAGGACCGTTCTTCGCCAGCGCCGTTCTGGCCACCGCCGCGATCGCTGCGGCAGGTGACGACTCTCAGAAAGCCGCTCTGCTTCCACAACTGGCGTCAGGGGAGAGCATCGCCACACTGGCCGTGTTCGAGGAGCCTCGCGGATGGGATCTCTCCGCGTTGGCCACCACCGCGTCGGCCAACGGCGCTGGATGGATCATCGATGGAGCAAAGCGGTTCGTCCTTGCCGGGCATCAGGCCGACGTCATCGTCGTGGCTGCCGGCTTCGAGGACGGGATAGGCATGTTTGTCGTGCCTGGCGACGCATCAGGTCTCGATGTCACAGAGACACCGGTGCTCGACCCCACCCGTCGTCAGGCAGACCTCTCTTTGAACGGCGTTCGCCTTCGTGCGAGTGCTCTGTTGGGTGGTGGTGATTCCACGCTCTCGCTTCGCAAGGCTCTGGGGATCGGGACTGCGTGTCTGGCAGCGGAGCAAGTTGGTGGGTCTCAGATGTGTCTCGAGATGTCGGTTGAGTATGCAAAGACCCGCTACCAATTCGGCCGTCCAATCGGTTCGTTTCAGGCGATCAAGCACCGTTGCGCCGAAATGCTCATCAAGACCGAGCACGCCAGGTCGACCGCATATCACGCGGTTCGGGTCGTTGATGACGATGAAGAGTTCTCCATCGCTGCGCCACTTGCCGGTTCGATCTGCTCGGATGCCTACAACTGGATCGCCGGCGAGACGATCCAGGTGCACGGAGGGATCGCTTTCACCTGGGAGCACGATGCGCACCTCTATCTAAAGCGGGCGAAGGCCTCTTCCTTACTCTTCGGAGACCCCCGCTATCAGCGTCAGCTTTTGGGTCAGGCGATCGATCTCTAGGAGCCCGTCACTTGTTGTGAAGATCGGACTGGGATGATTCGGTGTGAATGACCCGGTCACGGTGCACATGGCGACCCTCCACCGGACGATGGGCCGCATCGTCGAGAAAGATCCGGCCGTCTTCGACGTGGAGGAGGGCCGCGCCGTATGCATCCTGGAGGTGTCCCGTGGTGAGGACCTCCCGGGGTGAGCCGTGAGCGACCACTCGGCCTGATAGAAGGATCACGTTGTCGGCCACTTGAGCTTCGGAGAGGTCGTGGGTGGTCATCACAACGGTGCACCCCCGGGCAAGCTCGTCGTGGATCACGAAGTCGATCGCCTGTGCCGTGGGGAAGTCGATTCCCGTTAGGGGCTCGTCCAGGAGAAGCAGGTCGTGCTCCTGGGCAAGACCTTGAGCCACGAATACCCGCTGACGCTGTCCGCCCGATAGGTCGTTGAGGGGACGGTTGCCGAGATCGGTGATTCCGGTGCGGTCCATCGCTTCCGCCACCGCGTCGCGATCGTCCTGACTGAGCCACCTGTAGGCGCCGGTACCGGCGTACCTGCCCATCATGACCACCTCCCGGACCGAGATGGGGAGGGCGTCGTTCACCTTCGTGGTCTGAAGCACGTAGGAGATTCGATGCGAGGAACCGGCTCCGGCGAATACTTCGATCGAGCCGCTGATCGGGTCGATCAACCCGGCAACTGCATTGAGAAGAGTCGACTTCCCGGAGCCGTTTGGCCCGATGACAGCGGTGACCTTTCCGGTGGGGATGGTGAAGGTCGACTTGCTAAGCGCCACCGTTGGTCCGTAGCCGAGTACGAGATCTTCGGCCAGGACTGCGTTGTTCCTCATGCGCACCTCGAGCAGAGGCCTTCTAGCTCGAAGGCGTGATTCACCGGTGTAAACGAGACCGTCGAACCGATTTCCTCAACGAGCTCACGAACCTTCTCTTCGTAAGACTGAGGGAGGGCGAGATCCTCGACCTTGCCGCAGTCGAGACACACCAGGTGGTGGTGATGTCCCTGTAGCCATTCGGCGAGCTCATATCGGGCGACTCCCGACTTGGTGAAGTGTGGCACTACAACACCGGACTCTTCGAGGACCGCCAACGATCGGTACAGGGAGGAAAGCGGCATCGTGGAACCGATCTGGGCATGCAACTCACCCGCGGACCTCGGACCGCCCGACCCAGAAAGTGTCGCAACCACGAGACGACGTCCCCGTGTGTATCGGGCATCGTGGCTACTGAGCCGAGTCTCTATTTCGCTGTCGAGGCCTGTGGTTGTCACTGATATCCGATCTCGGGTATTGTGAATAAGTTGAGAATGATTCTCATTATAGGTGCAATGTCGCTTCTGGTGCTCACCGCGTGTGGGGACGACGAAATCGAGGCGAACCATGGATTGACGGTCGTGGCCACTACGACAATCCTCGGGGATCTCGTCAGAAACGTTGTGGGGGCCGACGCCACGGTCGAGGTGCTGGTGCCCATCGGAGCCGATCCCCACGACTACCAGGCTTCCTCGCGTCAGGTGGCGCAGATCAACAGGGCGAGCCTTGTCGTTGCTAACGGACTCGGGCTGGAGGAGGCTCTGATCGATGTCATCCAAGCTGCGGAGAGGGATGGCGCCAACGTCCTCGAGATAGCTCCGCTGCTCGATCCGATTTCGCTGGAAAGCGGTCTTGACCCACATGTCTGGCTCGACCCGGGTCGTATGGCGAAGGCGGCTCGGCTGGTTGCCGAAGAGATGGCCAAGGTCGATGCCTCGATCGATTGGTCATCCCGAGCCGAGACATATGCCATCGAGCTCGATAACACCCACCGGGAGATCGAGTCGATTCTCGATGCCGTTCCTGAGGACTCGAAGAAACTTGTTGCCAACCATGACTCGCTGGGCTACTTCGCTGCCGTTTACGGCTTTGAGGTCGTCGGGATTGTCATCCCTGGAGGTTCGACGCTTGGAGCTCCCAGCTCATCTGAGCTGGCGAAGCTGGTAGGTGTGATTGAAGAGGAACGAATCGACGCGATCTTTGCCGAAACGACCGAGGCTTCTGAGGTTGCTGCCTCTGTGGCGGCCGAAGTCGGTCATGAGGTCGAGGTCGTCGACCTGTACACGGGGTCTTTGGGCGAGTCCGGTTCCGGGGCCGACACTCTCATTGGAATGCTCTTGATCAACGCCGAGTTGATTGCCGGTGCGCTGGGATGAGAGGCGTGGTTAGCGTGGAGACATCGTGGAGTGGTTGACGGAACCGTTCGAGTTTGCCTTCCAGCAGCGAGCCCTGATCGGAGGCTCCCTTGCGGCCGTCGGACTCGCTCTTGTCGGCACATGGGTCGTTATCCGGGGAATGAGTTTTCTGGGTGATGCCCTGGTTCACGGTGTCGTGCCCGGGATTGCGCTGGCGATCCTTCTCGACTTCAACGTGATGATCGGTGCGGTTCTGGCGGCGGTCGTGATGTTGGCCGGCATCAACCTGGTTCATCGTCAGACCACCTTCTCCGAGGACACAGGCATCGGGCTTCTGTTCGTGGGGATGCTCGGCGTGGGAGTGATTCTGATCTCGAGAACCCCCTCGTACTCGGGCAGCCTCACAGCGATTCTCTTTGGTGATGTGCTCGGCGTGACGATCGGTGACATCCGGGTGCTGGCGCTGGTGGTAGTCGTCATCCTGGTCGTTTCGGTCCTGCTCTACCGCCACTTCCTGGTCCTGGCATTCAATGAGCAGAAAGCCCAGCTCTTTGGCTTCCGGCCCCGCTTCGCCCAGGCCGCCCTTCTCGGGCTGATCACCCTCGGCATCGTGGGGTCGTTCCAGACGGTCGGAACGCTTCTCGTGTTGGGTCTGCTGGTAGGACCACCAGCGACGGCCGCTCTGATAGTGCGACGGGTGCCGATCATGATGGTCACCGCTGCCGTGATCGGGGTGATGTCGGTGGCCGCGGGTCTGATCATCAGTTACCACTTCGACACGGCGGGGTCGGCGACCATGGCCGTGGTTCCGATCGTCTTGTTCTTTGTGGTGCTAACGATCAAGAACGTCGCAGCTCGGTCCGGTCGTCCCGCTACTGCACCGAGCTAGTTGTCGCCGAACCTGAGGTAGTTACGCCCATATACGGGCCTAACAACCTCAGGTTTGGGTATTGGCTAGTCGGTGCTGATCTGGCAGCCCTGGTCTCCCATGGTGTTGGCCGCGTGTTGGGCGAAGGCCTCCGCTTCGGCGCGGCGGGCTTCACCGGGGGCTTGGGCGACCTCGGTAGCCCATCGGTCGAGAAGACCTTGCAACGCGTCACAAGATCCGGCCACGTCGATCTCGTAGACCGGTGTGGGAACCTCAGGGGAAACATCCATGTTCCACTCGAAGCTCTCACCGACACTGCGGGCAACCATGAAGTCGTCTTTCCAGGTCTCGGTGGGGAAGCCCAGTGGGGTGTCCCCCTTGAGAGTCACCTCGCCTGGAGAAGGGGCGTATTCGCTGACCTGTATCGACCACTCGACCTGCTCGCCGGCGGTTGCCTCGGTGTCATCGCCGAGATTGACGAAGAACAGGGTGATCGCGATCAGAGCGGCAATGGCCAGCACACCCCAAAGAAGCCAGCGGCCCCAGTTCAGGTCGAGTGATTCACGGTCGGTCATCCCGGTTGCGCGTTACTGACTACGGAGTTTGGGATCGAGTGCGTCCCGCAGACCATCACCGATGAAGTTGACACTGATCACCGTGAGGGAGATCAAAATGCCCGGCCAGAGGACACGCATCGGTGTGATGGTGATGTAACCCTGGGCGTCGAAGAGGAGCCTGCCCCATGTGGGGAAGTCGGAGGGGAATCCGAGGCCGAGGAACGACAACGCCGACTCGGTGATGATGGCGATGGCCACGCCGAGCGCTGCCGCCACCATGACAGGGCTGAGAACGTTGGGAAATATGTGGCGGAACACGACGCTTCGCTTTCTGGACCCGATGCTGTGGGCGGCGAGCACGAACTCCTGCTCCTTCAGAGCGAGGACATCCCCACGCACCACACGGGCGGTCTGCATCCAACTCGTGACCCCGATAATCGTCACCACCAGTATGAAGATCCCCAGCTCAGGACCAAATGCTTCACGAAGCGGGTCCCTGAACAACATGATGATGACCAACAGCAGCGGAAGGATCGGAAGAGCAAGGAACATGTCGGTCCCTCTCATCAGGATCCCGTCGAGCTTGCTGAAGAATCCGGAGATGATGCCCACGGCCGTTCCGATGACGACGCCGATGACCATGGCGGCGATACCGACCGACAGCGAGATCCGACCACCCACCATCACCCGTGCCATCACGTCCCGACCGAGGTTGTCGGTGCCCATGGGATGGTCCAACGATGGTGACAGGCTTGCTTGTGAAGTGTCGATCGCGAAGGGATCCAACGGGTAGATGAGCGGGCCGATGAAGCTTCCGAACATGATCACCGTGAGGAGAATCAGGCCGACCATGGCCCCTTTGTGTCGCCGGAACTGACGCCATACATCCGACCAGAGAGATCGGTACTTTTCGGAAGACTCGATCGTGTGATCTTGTGTCTCCTCTACTCTTTCCCGGGTTGTCGCCATCTACGCTCCCTGACTGCTCATTCGTATCTTATCCGGGGGTCCAAAAGGCCATATGTGACGTCGGCGACCAGGTTGAATATGACGATGAGCACCGCGAAGAGAAACGTCAACGTCTGCACCATGGGAACATCGGCACCCTGGATTGCGCTGATCAGAAGTTGACCGAGCCCGTTGATACGGAAGATCTGCTCGGTGATTATCGCTCCGGCGAAGACTCCCGGGATCTGGAGAGCAATCAATGTCACCACCGGGATCAGGCTGTTGCGCAGCACATGGGTGACTAGAACCTTGTTCTCGTTCAGTCCCTTGGATCGTGCCGTTCTCACATAGTCCTCATTGAGGTTGTCCAACATCGACGACCTGGTGAATCGGCTCAATGCAGCAGCGTTGAACAACGCCAACACGGCAACCGGCATGATCATCTGCTTGAACTGGAGAACCAGGGTTTCCCAACTGTTGACTACCAGTGTGGTGTCATAGAACGACGGAAACCATCCCAGCCAGACACTGAAAATGACGATGGCAAGCAGCCCGGTGAAAAAGGTGGGAACGGAGTAGCCGACCATCGTGACGAAGGTCCCGACGTTGTCGAAAACCGAGTACTGCTTGTAGGCGCTGATCACACCGACGGGAATGGCGATCATGATGCCGAGAATGAAAGCCAGACCCAGGACCCAGAGGGTCTGGGGGATGCGCTCGATAATGGTGTCTACCACCGGTGCCTTCGATGACCACGAGATGATGCGGACCCGGTTTTCGCTGTCACCGATGGTGATGTTGAACATCTGCTCGATGAGATAGATCGGCTCCACGATCATCATTTGGTACAACCACTTCAACCAGGAGACCAGAAAAGGGTCGTTGAAGCCGAGGGCTTCCCTGATCTTCTCCCGAACCTCCGGGGGAATGGTCAGGGGAAGGCTCGCAGTGGGGTCGCCGGGAGCAAGGTCGAGGATTGCGAATATGACAAAACTGATGACTATCAGCGTCGGGATGGCGAACAGAACTCGCCGAATGATGTAACGACCCACTGGCTATCTGTCTCCGTAGCGCAAGCGGTCACAATAGCAAGAGAGCCTCTCAGGGGATCTGAGAGGCTCTCTTTTCGGCTATTTCGTTGGCTGGTTGCGTTACTCGGATCGCGTCCAGTCTTCGACGTTCCAGTATTCGCTGTCCCAACCGTTGAGAGTCCCAACACCCTGTATGGAATTGGCAAATGCCGAGACGTCCGCGCGATAGATCAGCGGAATCATCGCGCCGGCCTGAATCACGAGGTCGTTCAACTCCTTGACGATCTCGATCCGGCGATCGAGATCTCCGGTCGTCGTCAACTCCTCATGCAGAGCGTCGTACTCAGCGCTCGAGTAGCGGGGGATGTTTCCACCACCAAAGTTGGTACTTGGCGAGATGACCTGTGCAGTAGTCCAGTTACTCATGTAGGTCTGGGGGTCAGGGCTGCCCGAGTTATTGGTGTACATCTCGACGTCGGCATAGAACACCTGGTAGGTGTCAGGACTTGCCTGATCGCCACCGAAGAACACCGACGCATCGATGTTCTTGAGTTCTGTGTCAACACCGATCTGAGCCCAATAGGACTTGACCAGATCCTGGTTGCTCTGCCGGACCGCGTTGGTCGAGGTCTGGTACAGAATGAACAATGGTGTGCCGTCCGCTGTCTCGCGGATGCCGTCACCGTCTGTATCTTCGTATCCGGCCGCATCGAGCAGTGCGTTGGCACCGTCTATGTCCTGGGTCAGGCAGGCATCGTTGGCGGTCGAGGCGTACGGCGCTCCGGGCCACACATTGCATGTGGGAGAGCCTGCGAAGCCATAGCCGACGTCAACGAGTTCCTGACGGTTGATCGCCATGCTCAGGGCCTGGTACACGGCCGGGTCCGTAAGGAACGGATGGACTGTGCCGGGCTCAGAACGCTGATCACCGAGATCCGGATTCGGATCCGTCTGGTTGACCATTATGCGCTCGACGCTGCTGGCGAAGCCAGCCTTGACGATACCAAGACCGGTGGCCTCCATGTCGGCGAGCACGATCGGATCGACCTGGAGGTTCCAGCCGTAGTCGGCCTCTCCAAGCACGAGGACGGAACGAGCCGACGCCTCGGCGTCGCCTCCACCCTTGATCAGGACAGTGCCGAAGAACGGCTTGCCGTCTGCTGCACCCCTGAAATTCGGGTTGTAGTCATAGAGAACGGTGTCGTTGACCTTGAAGTCGTTCACCATGTATGCACCGGTGCCGATTGGCCCGAAGTTCTCATCGGTACAAGCGGCTGCGCTGGCACCAACGCATTCCGCAAACTGCGCCCTCTGGATTATCGGTGACTGGAAGGTCACGAAGGCGTTGTAGGGGAACGGGGTCAATGCATCGAAGGTGACGAGCACGTGCGTGGCGTCCACCGCCTCGACACTGGCGACACCAGTGAAGAAACCCGACTGGGTGCAGTCGGGGGTGTTGGTGCAGTACTCCCAAGTGAATACGACATCGTCAGCGGTGAAAGCGGAACCATCCGACCACAGAACGCCATCCTTGAGCGTCCAGGTAATCGACATCAAGTCCTCGGCCACTCCACCGTTTTCAACAGTCGGGATCTCGGCAGCGAGGGTCGCCACGAGGTTACCGTCGGGGTCGTATTCAGCCAGAGGGTCGAGGATCAACGATGCTGCGAGCAGCTCCTTGGTACCACCCGAAAGCAACGGGTTGAGAGTGGAGGGGGCCTGCCACTGAAGTAGCGTCAACTGGCCACCTTGACCCGCCGTGCCGCCCGTGTCGGGTGCCTCGGTGGTGGCCGTGGGGCCCTCCGTTGTAGCCGGGGCACCAGCTTCGGTGGTATCGGCGGCACCATCATCGCCGTCTCCGCAAGCCGCGAGCACAAGTGCAAGAACGGCGAACAGAGCCAGCCATTTAGTTCTTTTCATAGGGTTTTCTCCTCCATACATCCGGTACGAACGACCGGCATTCGGAGAACGGTAACACCGTTTTCACCCGTGCGGACTGGAAAGCCACTCGGACCGAGGGTCGGCTACTTCCCGCGGCTATTCGGCGAAGTGACAGGCAACCCAGTGATTGGTACCGAGTTCACGCCACACCGGTTCTTCAGAGACGCATCGCTCCTGTGCAATGGGGCAACGTGTGTTGAATGGACACCCGGGCGGTGGGTTGGCAGGGCTCGGTATGTCGCCTTCCAGGATGATATGCCGACGGGCTGCCTCGACCTCCGGGTCGGGAACCGGCACCGCCGAAAGAAGAGCCTTGGTATAGGGATGCTTGGGATCGTTGTAGAGATCGTCGACGTCGGACAACTCCATGATCTTGCCCAGGTACATAACTGCCACCCGGTCGGCGATGTGGCGAACCATGGAGAGGTCATGGCTGATGAAGAGATAGGTCAGTCCAAGGACGTTCTGGAGATCCTCGAGCAGGTTGACGACCTGTGCCTGAATCGATACGTCCAGGGCGGCGATCGGCTCGTCACACACGATGAAATCAGGGTTGAGGGCGATGGCGCGGGCGATCCCGATGCGTTGCCGCTGGCCACCTGAAAACTCATGGGGGTACCTGTTGGCGTGCTTTGCTTCCAACCCAACCAGCCCCAAGAGCTCCTCGACCCTTTGCTGGCGCTCGTCACCCTTCGACCTCTTGTGCTCCCTCAGGGGCTCGGCAATGATCGTCCCTACTGTCATCCTCGGATTCAGCGAGGAATGGGGATTCTGGAACACCATCTGCATACGGGGGCGCAACGCGCGGAGCTCCTCGCCTTTGATTTGAGTGAGGTTCTTGTCCTCGAATGTAACGGTCCCTTCGGTAGCCTCCTCGAGCTGCAGAATCACCCGTCCAGTGGTCGACTTGCCCGACCCGCTCTCGCCCACCAGGCCCAGGGTCTCGCCGCGATAGATGTCAAAACTGACTCCATCAACGGCCCTGACTGCGCCTACTTGACGCTTGAAGATTCCCTTCATGATTGGGAAGTGCTTCTTCAGGTCGGTCACACTGACCAGAACCTCCGGGTCGTCGTTGGCAGGCGTGGCTGGATCCACGGCGTTATCTTCCATAGCGAGGCCGGTCGTTTTCGACGTCCCACCAGCAGGCCACTGCATGAGTGTCGCTTATGTCGACCAGCTCGGGGTTCTCCTCGCGGCAAAGGTCGTAGGCGTAGTCACAGCGTGGAGCGAACGAGCAGCTGGTCGGCTTTTCGTAGAGGCTGGGCGGCTGTCCCCTGATGCTGATCAGCTCCTGGCCCTTCCGGTCGAGACGGGGTAGTGATCCGAGCAGGCCCAAGGTATAAGGATGCTGTGGCTTGGCGTAGAGCTCGCCTACTTCGGCCTTCTCCACAATTTCCCCGCCGTACATCACCAGCACCCGGTCCACGAGGCCGGCGATGACACCAAGATCATGGGTGATCCAGATCAGGGCTGTTCCGAGCTTCTCCCGAAGGTCGCGAATGATGGCAATGATCTGGGCTTGGATGGTGACATCGAGAGCGGTAGTGGGCTCATCGGCAATGAGCAGCTGTGGGTCACAGGCGAGGGCGACCGCGATCATCACTCTCTGTCGCATCCCGCCCGACAGTTCGTGGGGGTAGTTGTCGAGCTGCTGTTCGGCGTCGGGGATGCCAACCAGATCCAACAAGCCGGCGGCGCGTTTGTCGAGCTCCTTGCGGGGAGTGTTCGTATGGAGCTTGAGGGACTCCTTGAGTTGATGACCGATGGTGAGCACGGGGTTCAGTGAGGTCATCGGATCCTGGAAGATGAACCCGATCTTCCCACCCCGGACCTCTCGCAGCTCCTTGATGTCCAGGGTCAGCAGGTCCCTATCTTCAAAGATGGCTTCGCCACCGACGATCTCGCCGGGAGGCATTGGAATCAGTCGAAGCAGGGACATCATCGTCACGCTCTTCCCCGATCCACTCTCTCCGACGACGCCGAGAAACTCGCCTTTTTTCAGATTGAAACTGATCCCGTTGACTGCGTGGACCATTCCGTCCTGGGTGTCGAACTGGGTCCACAGGTCGGTGACCTGGAGTACTGGCTGCGCTTCGCTCATCTGTTATTCGCTGGCTTGGATGATCGGCAGGCTAACGCTGTCGATGCCAGAGGGTTTGCAACAGATCACCTAGTGTCCTGTCCGGCTGTTCCGTCGCGTTATGATGGTTGTGTGTGAGGGCGGGAGACATGTTCTCCTGCTGGCAGCCGATAATGGGAGTTGGATCATGGGCAAACGTGGACGACCGACGGTGGTCATTGTGTTGAGCGACACTGAGCGGGAAACGTTGGGACGGTGGGTGCGGCGTCACAAGTCGTCTCAGGCGTTGGCTCTGCGCTCGCGGATTGTGTTGGCTTGCGCCGGGGGGTTCTCTAACCGGGAGGTGGCGGCGACCTTGGGGGTTCATCCGGCGACGGTTTCGAAGTGGCGACACCGCTTTGCTGTCGACCGCCTGGAAGGGCTGGTTGATGCTCCTCGACCGGGTGCGGAACGGACTATTTCGGATGAGACTATTGAGGCGGTGGTGGTCGACACTTTGGAGTCGGCTCCAGAAGATGCCACCCATTGGTCGACGAGGGACCTGGCGAAAAAGCATGGGATCTCCAAGACGACGGTGGCTGAGATCTGGCGGGCGTTTGGTCTCAAACCGTGGAAGGAGGACTCCTTCAAGATTTCTCCGGACCCTGACCTGATCGAGAAGACCCGTGACATTGTCGGGCTCTATCTCAACCCGCCGGACGCGGCGGTCGTTTTCGCCGTGGATGAGAAACCCCAGATCCAGGCGTTGGACCGGACCGCCCCCACGTTGCCGATGCTGCCAACCACACCAGCACGGGCCACCCACGATTACCTACGTCACGGGACGTTGGATCTGTTCGCCGCCCTCGACGTGGCCGGTGGCACAGTCATCACCGACCTGCGAGCCACACACACCACAGACGACTTTGTCCGGTTTCTCAACCAGATCAACCGTGAAGTCCCCGAAGACCTCGACGTGCACCTGGTTTTGGACAACCTCTCGACCCACAAGACACCCAAGGTCCACCGCTGGCTGCTCCGTCACCGGCGGTTTCACCTCCACTTCACCCCCACCTACAGCTCGTGGCTCAACCTGGTGGAACGATGGTTCTCCGCTCTCACCACCAAGAAACTGCAACGTGGCGCCCACCGTTCGACAAAAGAGTTAGCCGACGACATCACCGCCTGGGTCGAATCATGGAACCAAGACCCCAAACCGTTCGTATGGCATAAAACCGCCGAACAGATCCTCGACTCGATCGCCCGCTACTGCGGCGTGATCAACCCGACATCCACCACCACTAATAATGCTACGCTTTAACCGGACAGGACACTAGTTCATCATGCGACGCGCATCTCCTCGAGCGTTTCGAGATCCTTGCCGAGTGCTTGCAGCGTCTCGGAGATGAAGCCGGACAGCCGATGTTCGGGAAGGCCGATCAATTCCGAGATCCTCGCCATCGTTTCCGGTCGC